>JAUQYB010000006.1 GCA_030837825.1 Albidovulum sp. | reverse complement strand
CCCGCCCGGGGGGCCTGTCAGCCGACGAGCGCGTCGTAGGTGGGGTTGTAGTATTTCATCCAGAATTCGCCGCGCATGTCGCGCAGCGTCGGCACCTTGATCCGCGCCTCGTCGACCTTCGCAAGGTCGAGATCGGCCATGATCACGGCGTTCTCCTGCCTGCCGCCGGTGGCCAGCACCTCGCCCATCGGGTCGACGATCATGCTTTCGCCGAAGTAGTCGTTGACGCCTTCCTTGCCGATCCGGTTCGAGTAGACGCAGAACATGCCGTTGTCGACGGCCCGCATCACGTTGAGGTTGCCCCAGTGCACGCCGTGGGCATAGCCGGGCGCGGCGGTGGGGCAGAACATCACCTCGGCGCCGAGCATGGCGAGGATGCGCGCGGTCTCGGGGTAGCGGCGGTCGTGGCAGATGATCGTGCCGAACTTGGCGTAGGGCTCGAAGGTGGTTTCGTGCACCTTGAAGTCCTGCCCGGCGCGGAAATACATCTTCTCCAACGCCTGGACCCCGGCCACCTGGGTCTTGCGGTAGGTGCCGACGATGGTTCCCTCCGGGCCGATCGTCGCCGACGAATTGTAGTAGATGCCGGGATGCGCCTTCTCGAACAGCGGGAAGATGACGTAGTTGCCGTATTTCTTCGTCAGCTTGGCCACCTCGTTGGTGCTGTAGCCGGGGATCGTCTCGGCCTCCTTGAAGAGGTCGTTGTCCTTCTGGCCGTAGCAGCGGTCGTAGTCGGTGGTGCAAAGCTCGGTCGCGAGGATGATCTGCGCGCCCTTCTTCGACGCCTCCTCGATCAGCGGCAGCGTCCGCTGCTCCATCTTGTCCTTGATCGAGGCCCGCGGCATCGCCTTTTCCTGTAGCGCCGCGACCGTCAGCGTTCTGGTGGTCATCTGTGTTCTCCTGTCTGGGTTGGCTGCATGGGTTGATTCCGGGGTTCAGGCCGGGCTGGCCTGGAGAAACTGCGCGCGGCCCTTCTTCGCCAGAAGCTCGCCGTCCCGAAGCAGGATCTCGCCGCGCTGGATGACGATCTCCGGCGCGCCCAGCACGGTGCGGTTCTCGTACATCGTGTAGTCGGTGTTGACGTGCTGGTTGGCGGCCGTGATCGTATGTTGCTTCATCGGATCGAAGATCAGCACATCGCCGTCGGCACCGGGCTGGAGCACGCCCTTGCGCGGGAAGATCCCGAAGATCTTCGCCGGCTTCTCGCACATGATCTCGACCAGGCGGCAGAGGCTGACCTGACGGCGGTTGACGCCCTCGTCATAGGTCACGGTGAACATCGTCTCCTGCCCCGGCAGCCCGGCCGGCGCCTTGAAGACATCGCCGAAGCGCGGTTCCTTCTTGGCGATGAGGTGCCCGCCGGTGTCGGCGCCGATGACATCGACCCTGCCGTCGATGATCGCCTGCCAGAGCGCGTCGACATGCTCCTTCTCGCGCAGCGGCGGGCTGACCTTGGCCAGCGAGCCGAGCTTGAGCATCTCTTCGTTGGTCAGCGTCAGGTAGTGGGTGCAGGTTTCGGTGTAGATCGGCGCCCCACCCCAGGCCTTGAACATCCCGATGACGTCGAGCGCCTCGCGGGTGGAGACGTGGACGACATACATCGGGCAGTCGAGCACCCTGGCGAAGCTGAGGATGCGGAAGGTGGCCTCGGCCTCGGTGATGGCCGGGCGCGACGGCGCGTAGTATTCCGGCCCGGTCTTGCCCTCGGCGGTGAAGCGGTCCTCGAGGAAGTCGCACAGGTCGCCGTTTTCCGCGTGGACGCAGAAGAGGCCCCCGTTTTCCTTCAGCACGCTGAGGATGCGCATGAGATCGGCGTCGCTGAGGAACATCCCGCGCTTGCGGTAGGCCATGAAGCCCTTGAACGAGCGCACGCCCTTGGCGCAGATCTGCGGAATGGTGGTTTCCAGTTCCGCCAGGTCGGAGGCGACGAGGCTGCAATGCAGCCCGAAGTCGATGACGGAATCGCGCGCGCCTTCCTCCATGAAGTAGTTCACCGCGTCGAGAAGGTTGCCCTCCACCCCCCAGGCCTTCACCGCGCCGATATAGGGGATCAGGGTCGTGATCCCGCCGTAGACCGCCGCCCTCGACAAGGTATCGAGCCGGTCGGCATAGACCGGATGCAGATGGGCCTCGACGATGCCGGGCAGGACGTATTTGCCGGTCGCGTCGATGGTCTTCTTTGCGGATTTGCCGTGCCCCGGCGTCTCGATGCTGTCGACGAGGCCATTGCGGATGAAGACATCTGCCAGCTTCATCTCGCTGCTGTTGACCAGCACGCCGCCCTTGATGTGAATGTCGCATTCGCCCGTTGTCATCTCGCCGTCCCTCTTGCGCCGGCCCGGCCCGGCCGCCGTAGCCCAACTTCTGCCTGGCGCCATCCGCGCCCTGCCGGCAAATCCCTGCCGCACTTCGAAAGCGGTTTTCGCTTTCGAGCCTGGTCAATCTGCTCGGCGTTGGTTGCCTGCCGTCGGCTATTCCGCCGGCAGACGGAATTCCCTGGTTTCGCACTTGCCGGCGCCCATCACCGCCTTCGCGATGCTGGCGTAGCCCGTGCAGCGGCAAAGCTGGCCGCGCATGTGGGCCCGGACCTCCTCCTCGGTCGGGTCGGGGTTCTCGTCGAGAAGCGTGCGCCCGATCATGATCATGCCCGGCGTGCAGTAGCCGCACTGCACCGCGTTGTTGTCGAGGAACGATTTCTGCAGCGGGTCAAGCTCGCGCCCCTTGGCGAGGCCCTCGATCGTCACCACCTCGCAGCCCTCGGCCTCGACCGCGAGCTTGAGGCAGGACAGCACCGGCCTGCCGTCGACATGGACAGTGCAGGCGCCGCATTCGCCGATGCCGCAGCCGTATTTGGTGCCGGTCAGCTTTTCCTGCTCGCGGATGACGTTCAGCAGCAGATCGTTGGCGGCGACCGCGAATTCCCGCGGCGTGCCGTTGAGCGTGAAGCGGACGATCTGCTTGGTCATTTCGAGACTCCTTCCCCGGCGCGTTGCCAGGCGGTTTGCAGGGCATCGCGGACGATGGTCTGGGCGACATGGCGGCGATAGCTTTCCGACGCGCGGACATCCGAGATCGGCCGGATGTCCGCGGCGACGATCTCGGCCGCCGCGGCGAAGGCCTCCGCCGTTCCGTTGGCTCCGACGAGCGCTGCCTCGGCGCGCGCCACGCGGACCGGCGTCGGCGCCACCGAGCCGAGCGCGATCCGGCAGGCGGTGACCCGCCCACCCTCGCGCACCAGCGAGACCGCGGCGCAGACCTGCGATATGTCGGCGACCACGCGCGAGATTTTGCGGAAGGCGCTGCCGGTGCCGGCGGTCGGTGCCGGGATCGTGACCGCAGTGACGATCTCCCCGGGCTTGAGCACCGTCCTGCCGGGGCCGGTGAAGAACTCGGCCAGCGGCACCCGGCGTTCCGACCGCACCGACCTGATCACCACGCTGGCGTCATGGACCAGGAGCGCGGGCGCGCTGTCGGCGGCGGGGGAGGCGTTGCACAGGTTGCCGCCGAGCGTGCCCATGAACATGATCGACACGGTGCTGAAGGCGTTGCAGGCTTCGCGCAGCGCCGCAACCCGCGCGCCGACTTCCGGCGACTTGCTGATCTCCCAGATCGTCGTGGCTGCACCGATCGTCAGACCGTCGCCGTCGGTGATCCCTGCAAGCTCCTTCACGCCCGAAAGACTGATCACCAGCTCGGGACGCAGCCGCTCCATCTTCATCTGCACCAGAAGGTCGGTGCCCCCGGCAAGAAGCCGCGCGCCGGGGCCGTGCTCCTTCATCAAGGCGAAGGCCTCGGCAAGGCTCGCGGGCCGCGCAAAAGCGAACTCGGGCGCCAGGATGCGGGTATTGGTGTTCATATACATCGTCAGACCCTCTATTCGGCGACCGGCGCGGGGGCCGCGGGCTCCCGGCTCGGGGATGTGTCACGCGCCTGCGCGTCCTGCACGGCCAGCGCGGCGAGCACCTTTTCCGGCGTGATCGGCACCTCGTAGAACCGGATGCCGAGCGCATTGTGGACGGCATTGGCAAAGGCTGCGATCGCCGGGTTCTTCGCTGCCTCGCCAAGGCCCTTGGCGCCGAAGGGGCCGGTCGGTTCGTGGGTATGGGCGAAATGGGTCATGATGTCGTCCGCAAGCGGCGATTCCGTCATCGACGGGGTCTTCCCGTCGACCCAGAACCCCTTGCTGGCCAACTCGCCCGTCACCGGGTCCCAGTGGTTGTCCTCGATCAGCGCATAGCCCTGACCCTTCGACAGCCCGCCGACGAGCTGGCCGCTGGCCAAAGCGGGGTTGACCACGGTGCCACAGTCGCTGCCCAGCGCGGCGCGGCGAGTATGGATCTGGCCGGTTTCGGTATCGACCTCGACCTCGACGAAATAGGAGACGTAGGCGGGCGGGCAGTTGACCTGCCGCATGCTTTCCGCGGCGCTGATCGTGCCGAGGCTGTTGATATGAAGATAGCGCGCCACGTCGCCCACGGTCATCCGCCGTTCGGCGAGGTTGGGGCAGTAGACCACGCCCTGGCCCAGTTCCTGGTCCGGTTCGATCACCAGCGATTCAGGCAGCACGTCGAGCACCCGCGCCGCCCAGTGCAGGATCTGTGCCTTGACCGACTTCGCCGCCTTGAGCGCCGCCGCCCCTCCGGCATAGACCCCCCGCGTCGCATGGGTGGTGACGTCATAGAGCGAGGTGCGCGTGTCGCAGGGCGAGATGCCGACCATATGCCCCGGCACGCCGATCTCGTCGGCGACGATCTTGGCGATCGCATGGTTGGTGCCGCCGCCGTGGTCCATCAGCGACTGGATCAGGTCGATCGTCCCGTCCTCGTTCAGCTTCACGATGGCGCCGGAATAGTCGATCATCTCGGCGCCCGAGGCCTTGGCGTGGCCGACGCCGCTGGTGTGGAAGCCGCGCGCCATGCCGATGCCGCGCCGCATCCGCCCGGTCTGCGACCCGGGCTTCGGACGCTTCTCCCAGCCGATCTTCTCGGCGCCGGTGTGCAGCAGTTCCGGCACGCCGTCGCTGCGGATGATGCACTTGGAGGCGGGACCCTGGCCCCAGAAGGTGCCGCCGAGGCCGACATAGTGCCTGAGCTTGTATTCGACCGGATCGAGGCCGAGATGGTGCGCGATCTCGTCCATCAGGCATTCGACCGCGAAATGTGCCTGCGGCGCACCGAACCCCTGCATCGCGCAGGACGGCGTCTTGTTGCTGTAGATCGCCCGGCCGAGGTATTTCATGTTCGGCAGCTTGTAGAGCGAGGCCCAGAACCCGCCGAGCCCGCCGAGGAACGGATAGGCTTGGATGTTGTGGGCGCCGATGTCGATCTCGGCCCGCATCTCGCCGGCGACCAGCGTGCCGTCCTTCCTGACGCCGAGCTTGAGCGTGATCTGCGAGGGATAGCGGACATGGTCGTGCATGTCCTCCTCGCGGGTCGAGGCGATCTTGACCGGCCTGCCGGCCTTCAGCGCAAGACCGACGCAGATCGGCGTCACCGAGTTCATCTGGATGCTCGATCCGAACGCGCCACCGAGCGCAACCTTGACCACGTTCACCTTGTTGAGCGGCAGGCCGTAGATCTGGCCGAGCAGGATCCGGGTGTTGTGGATCGACTGTGTGCTGCACCAGACGGTGATGCCGCCGTCGATCTCGGGCCGGCAGGTCACCGTCTTGGGTTCCATCTGCGCGTGATAGATCCGGCTGGTGCGGAAGGTGCGCTCGAACACCAGTTCCGCCTCGGCAAACCCCTTTTCGACGTCGCCGACGTCGATCGTGCGCTGCACCGCCACGTTGTTGCGGATCGGCACGTCCTTGCCGTCGAGATGCACGGTGTCGTGGATCGGATCGGCGCCGTCCTTCAGCGCCTGCTCCATCGTCGTGATGACCTGCATCGGCGCGTATTCGACCTTGATCGCGCGCAACGCCCTTTCGGCCAGCTCCTCGGTCGGGGCGGCGACGGCAAGCACCGCCTCGCCGACATGGCGCGCCTTGTCGGCAACCACCGTGCGGTCGCGGTAGAGGCAGGGCGGGGTGCTGACGATGCGCTCGTTGTAGCGCATCTTCGGCACATCGTCGTAGGTCAGGCAGACCGCGCCGAGCGCTTCCGCCGCGCTGGTATCCACGCTGACGATCTTCGCATGAGCATGGGGGCTGCGCAGCACCCGGCCGTGCCACATCCGGTCGACGGACACGTCGGGGGCATATTTCTCGCTTCCGGTCACCTTGGCGAGCCCGTCCTTGCGCCAGGACCCGTCTCCCACGGATTTCAGTTCGGTCGACAGCATGGGTGCTCCCCGTCATCTCGTGTTCCGTCAGGGTCGATCATAGGGCGCGGGGGATTGCCGCCGGTATTAGTGTTTTCCGTGGGCCGGACATGGATTTCCTTCATCGCAGCCCGTCGGCGCCAGCCCGGCACCCACCCGCGCCGGTCAGGCGAAATCCGCGACGATCGCGCGCCAGGACCGTGCCAGCGTGGGGTCTTCCAGCCGCGTGGCGGCGACCAGCGGCGTCACCGCCCGGGGATAGGCGGTGCCCAGGATGCCCTCGGCCTTGGCGATGATCTCCGCCGGCGCGAAGGGGCGGTCCGGCCCACCGCGCGCGCTCAGGCATTCGCCATGCAGCTCCCGTCCGTCCTTCAGCGTCAGCGTCACGCGCGCCGGCCGGTCGTTCGGCCAGTCCATCACCGGCGCGAAGGGCGTGACGACAACCCGGTGCCGCAGCCGGGCAAGGCCATCGTCGGCCAGCGTCCCCGCGGCGAAGGCCGCCGCCCCGGCATGGCCGAAGACGGCGGTCGCGGCTGCGATGTGCTGGATCGAGAACTTCGCCGCCAGCGTCGTCGCCGGCGCGACATTGTCGAGCGCCCGACCCTTCTCGTGCACCTCGACGCGGATCGCAATGATCCGGTCGGCGCTGGTCGTACCGGCGCCGGCAAGCGCTGCCTGCACCGCCTCGACGGTGGAATGGCCGTATTGGCAGCAGGCATGGATCTTGTGATAGCCGTCGCGCATCGCCCAGTCCCGGCCCAGCCTGGCGACGAGCATCGTCGCATTGGCCTTCGCGCCGAGAATCGAGACGAAGACATCGGCGACGCTGCCCGGGGTGCCCGCTATCCCCATCTCGCTCCAGTCCGCCGCCCTGAGCCCGTTCTGCGCGCAAAGGCCCGGCCAGACGTTGCGCACCAGCGCCCCTGCGACCGCGTGGCGGAACGGGCCGGGAAGGACCAGCGTCGCCGCCGTCGAAACCGCCCGTCCGAACGCCTCCGCCCCAAGACCGCGCAGCCGGGCGACAGCGGCAGCGGCGCCGATCGTGGCAAGCCCGCCGTGCGGATGCAGGACGAGCGGCGGAAAGGTGAAGGCGCGGGCAAAGCGGGCCACCGTCTCGTAGCCGGCGACCAGCGCCACCAGCAGCTCGCGAAGCGTTGCGCTTCGGGCTTCAGCCTCGGCCATCAGCGCCGGCAGGCAATAGAGCGCGGCATGGCACACCGCCGGCCGATAGCCGCCATCAAGCTCGCACCAGTCGGCAGCCGCACCGTTCGACAGCGCGGCCGAGTAACGGTCGAGCCGGACGCTGCCGCCGTCGAACACCGACGCCTCGGCCGGCCCGGCGCTGCGCGCCAGGCCCTTTCTGAGCGCAATCAGCTCGGGCTCCGCCCGCGCTGCCACCATCGCGGCGAAATCGTCGACGAGGATCAGCGCCGCGCGCCGGCGAACATCGTCCGGCAGGTCGGGCCAGGACAGCCCCGCCGCCCAGCGCGCGAGCCCGCCGACCGCCTCCGCCACCTCGTCCCGCATCCCGAACCTCCCGCATCGCCGGGCCGCCGCTTCCGGCAACCGACGCTACACGGCCAGGGGTGACGCTGCGTCCCACGAAATTCCGTCTGCACGGTTCAGCTTTTCTTCTTTCCGCCTGCCCCGCACCGACCGGCCGGCTCAGACCGGCAGCAGCAGGCTGGAAAGCGCCGTCTTCGCCACCTTGCGGACGCAGTCGTAGGTATGGCTCGACGCGGTCTCGGCCGTAGCCAGCATCCCCACGCAGAGATTCGGGAGGTCGCCCGCCAACGGCCGGACCGCGAATTCGCTGCCGTCGATGGCGAAGGGGTGCCGCGTCGGCATCGCCAGGATCGTATAGCCGAGCCCGTGCGCGACCATCACCCGCGCCACCTCGGGCGTGGTGGTGCGGTGGGCGATCTTCGGGCTGATCTGGGCGATGTCGAACAGCGACAGGTAGTATTCCCCGCTCTTGGGAAGATCGAGCAGGATCATCGGATCGTCGGAGATTTCCTTCAGGTCGATCCGGTCGGCGGCGGCGAGCCGGTGGGTCTTGGGTAGAACGCAGTAGGGCTCGACCTCTCCAAGGGGTTCGAACATCAGATCCCGGCCCATGCCGAACTTGTAGGTGAAGGCGATCTGGACAATGCCGTCACGCAACGCGCCAAGCAGCCAGGCCTGGTGACCCTCGACAAAGGAGAGCCGCGATTCCGCATAGGTCTTGGCGAAGCCGGTGGCGATCAGCGGTATGATCACCGGCGCCAGGGTGACGAAGCAGCCGGCATTGACGATGCTCGAGATCGTCTTGCCCATTCCCTGAGCATCGCTTTCGAGCTGTTCGGCATGGTCGTAGAACGCCTTCGCGACCGCGAAGAACGCCTTGCCGTCCTCGGTCATCAGCAGCCCGTGCGAGTGATGCCGGACGAAAAGCTGGATGTTGTATTGCTCTTCGATCTGGCTGATTGCCGCCGAGATCGACGGTGCCGAAATGTTGACGTCAAAGGCCGCCTGGTTCACGCTTCCTGCCCTGGCGGCGGCAAGGAAATAGCGGATCTGGCGCAGCGTGAAGCGCGGTTCCATCGGTGGGGCTTTCCTCCGGTTTGAAGTGTGGGTCCCGCCGGACGGCCACGCCGCGACGAGAACCGCGTCCGCCCGGCGGGGCGATTGGACCGCTCTGCAAGAGGCGGCACGGGCGATCGGGTGGCGTTACCACCCCTATGCTTCCGGCCCGGCCGTGGTCGCCACCGACAGCACCTCGGCCAGCACGGAAATGGCGAGTGTGCGTGCGTCGCGCGCCGAGTGCAAGAGCCCGATCGGCCCGCGCAGCCGCCTGAGCGCCGCGGGGTCGATTCCCAGGGTCTCCAGTTCCAGATTGCGGGTGTCGCGCGCCATCCGGCTGCCCTGGGCGCCGATGTAGAAGGCGGGGCTCGTCAGAGCGTCGGCGAGGATCGGCGGCTCCCAGTCATGGTCGTGGAAGAAAAGCACGATCGCGGTCCGCGGGTCGACGGCAAGATCGGCGGGAAACACCTTTGCTGTCAGCGCCCTTGTCGCGCACCCCGTCGCCGCGCCGTGCTCCAGCGTCTCGTCATCGGGCGAGAGCAGGACATTCGGGTAGCCGGCCGACTGCACCAGCGCGGCAAAGGTTCCCGCCTCCGGACCCTTACCGAAGACAAGGAAGCGGATATCCGGGACAAGACGCAACTGGAACACCGCTCCGTCCCAGCCGGTCTCGCCGCCGACTTCCAGCGCCATCGCGCCATCGTCCCGCGAGATGCGGAGCGTGCAGGGGATACGCTGCCGGCGCCGCTCGGCAAGCCGGTGGAGCGTGCTGCGATCGGGCCGCGGCAGAAGCAGGATGTCGAGCCCGCCGCCACAGGGAAGCCTGATGTCCATGTAGGGCGAGCCGCGGCCGTATCGCACGGCGACCGGCCGCCCTTTTTGCAGCGCTTCGAGAGCATGCAGCGCGATGTCGTTCTCGATGCAGCCCGAAGACAGGGTGCCGACCCGGTGCCGGTCCGAAAACACGGCCATCGTCGCGCCAACAGGGCGATAGGACGGCCCCTCGACGCCGGTGATGACCGCCAGGACGGCATCCCCGTCACGCGCCAGAATCGCGTCGATCGGATCGACGTTCAGACCGAACACGGGTTGGGTCAGGTTCATGTCACGATATCCTCGGGCGGCGAACCCATTCTGCCTATCCCGCTGGGAATGCCAAGGTGCCGCGGTCGCTCCGGTGCGTCCGGAAGCCCGGCGATTGCCGGAGGCGAGGCCGGACCCGCCTGCCTCGCCTCCGGGGATGTTCACTTGGACAGCCATACCTGGAACTTGGCGTCCAGGTCGTCGCGGTGGTCCGCCCACCAGACGTAGTTGTTGACGTACTTGTGCGCGCCATTGGCCGGATTGGTCGGCATGTGCGGGGCCATTTCAACGTCAAGTTCCGCGTGCTTGCCCACCAGCGGGATCGAAGACACCCTTGCCGGCGCATAGGGGATATATTTCGCCTGATCGGCGAGCCGCTGCGAATCGGTGGCGAAGAAGAGATAGTCCATCACCGCCTTCTCGCGCTCTGCCGGCAGGCCCGCCGGCACCACCCAGCCGTCGAGTTCCAGCACCTGGTGATCCCAGGCGATCCCGAGCGGCTGGTTCTGCTCGGCGATCGCCGAGAACAGGCGGCCGTTGTAGGCCGACCCCATGAACACCTCGCCGTCCGCGAGAAGCTGGATCGCCTCGGCGCCCGACGACCACCAGAGCGTGTCCTTCTTGATCGTGTCGAGCTTGGCGAAGGCGCGCGCCTGGCCCTCCTGGGTCGCAAGCGCCGAATAGACCTCGTCGTAGGACACGCCGTCGCACAGAAGCGCCCACTCCAGATTGACGATCGGGTGTTTGTTGAGCGCGCGCCGCCCGGGGTATTTTTCGAGATCGAAGAGATCGCAGGCACCCGTGGGCGGCTCCGCCCCTGCCGGCATCTTGTCGGTCCGGTAGCCGACGGTTGTCGAGAATGCGATCTCGGGAACGAAGCAGTCGGCCACGACCGTATCGCCGAAATCCGCGCGCGCCAGTGTCCCGTCAGGGGCCGTGGCCAGTTCCTTGTCGAAGTCGATCTTCTTGACCAGGCCCTCGTCGCACATGCGGATGCCGTCGGCGGCCTCGACGTCGATCAGATCCCAGGTGATGCTGCCCGCCTCCTTCATCGCGCGCAACTTGGCCACCGCCTCGGCCGCGCTTTCATCGTTGATGATCTTCACGTCCGGATTGGCCGCCATGTAGGGCTTCTGATAGGCCATCTCCTGGGAATGGGAATAGGCCCCTCCCCAGGACACGACCGTCAGGTCGATGGCAGCCGCGGCGCCTGCAGATATCGGCAGCAATCCCGCAGCGAGAATGATCCGGTTCAGTTTCATCTGTTCCTCCCGAATAGCTCCCGGTTTTGTTTGCATTGCCGCCATTCGCTCCGGGAGTAGGCGAAGTGACCGCGGATATCCGCAAGCCGGCGAAGGATGTCGTTTCGATGCCACCGCACCCGCACGATCTTTTGCGCGGGCACCGTGGGAAGTGCGCTGGAGGTTTCGGAAACCCCGGCGAGCCGGCACGGCGAGGATCATCGTAGGCGACGGGGACCACGAGCCGAATAACGCTTTTCCTTTAGCAACGTTCGGTTTTGTTGAGGGGAGATCAGATCCCATCGCGATGACCCCGGCCGCGAGCCGGGATTTCATTCCGATGGTGTCGGATTTCCGCCAGGCCTTCCCCAAGCAGATCGCCACGATCTTCGCGGCGATCGACATGACTGGCTGGCCGCCGGCGCGCCGGTCTGCACCTCACGCTTCGAACCGGGTGACCCCCCGACGCTTCTCGTCCACCGGTCGGGACAGCACCACTGCCTGATGCGCTCGCTGGTCGCAGTCCGCGCGCGGACAGATACGGCAGTTGATCCCGATCGGCGTCATCCGAGCGCCGGCTACGGAAAAGACCTCGGCATAGCCGATTTCGGACGCATGTTCGATTGCGCAGCCCATTGCGACGGCCAGCCGGTTGTCCTGCGCGTGCCGTGCCCAGGTCGGCCGGTCCACCGTCCGGGAGAAGACGAAGAACTGCGACTTGTCCGGCATTTCCACGAATTGCGGCACGATCCGCCCCGGGGTCCGGAAGCTGGTGTGCACATCGAGCCGCGGGCAGGCGCCGCCATGCTCGGCCAGGTGGAACCCGGTGGCGTTGAACCGCTTGGTGACGTTTCCGCCCTTGTCGATCCGCAGGAAGAAGAAGGGCACGCCCTGCGCGCCCTCGCGCTGAAGCGTGGTGGCGCGGTGACAGGCCTGTTCGAAACTGACGCCGAAGCGCGTGGCGATGTGGTCAAGGTCATACTTCGTCGCCCGCGCCTCGGCGAGGAAGGCATCATAGGGCATCAGCACGGCGGCGGCGAAATAGTTGGCCAGTTCGACGCGGAGCCGCGCCACTCCTCGCGGATCGGTGATTCCCGACCGCACCACCAGGGCGTCGAGCAGCGTCCGCTGCTCCAGCAGGGCGCACATGTGAACGAGCTGAAAGATGCGATTGGTGTGATCCAGCGCCTCGGACAGCCGGATTTCGCGCCGGGATGCGTCGTACTGGCGCAGCGTCCCGGGCAGGTCCTTCACCCGCACCAGCCGGACCGTGACATCCACATGGTCTCGCAGTCGCTGCTTCAGCGCGACATAGACCTCGTCCGCCTCGACCGGGGTGCCTGCCCAGAACGTCTCGGCCGCCTCTTCCAGTTCACGGAAATGGTTCCGGTGGCGGCGGAACTCGTTGTGCACCACCGCCTCCGGCGCCGTCACGATCTGCGGCGCCTCGCCCTGGGTCAGCGCCAGAAGTTGATCGGTTGCCGCCTGATAGGCGCTGTGCAGCCGCAGAAACGACGCCACGAGCGCAGGCGAATGGACGAGTGCTGCCCGCAGTTGGGTGAGGTCGGGCCGGAAGTCGGCAAACAGCGGATCCTGCGTCACCGCTCGCAGATCGGCCAACTGACTGCGGCCATCCTCGTCCGCGATCTCGCGCCAGTCGACGCCATAGACCTCGAACAGCCGCAGCAGAACTGCGACCGATACGGATCTTTCGTTGTTTTCCATAAGGTTGACATAGGAGGCGCTGAGTCCCAACGCCTTTGCCATCTGGACCTGGGTCTGGCCACGGTCGATCCGGAGCCGCCGCAGATGCGGGCCGATGAAGGTCTTCTGCATACTGTCGCACACAAATCTGATTCAGTCACATTTACATTATTACAAAAGATGTCGTTTGTGAAATCTCGCGTTCACAGCGGAACCCGCTTTCGGTTTGCAAGGGGGCCGGACGGTGCCATGTCTCAGCCCCCACCAACCGGAGGACGCGATGAAGACCGGAACCCAGCATCTTTACATTCCCGGCCCCACCAACGTGCCCGAGGCGGTGCGACGGGCCATGCTCGTGCCGATGCAGGACCACCGCGCCCCGGATTTCGGCGACCTCACGATGAGCCTGTTCGCGGACCTGAAGAAGGTGCTCGGGACCGGGACCGGCACGGTGATGATGTTCCCCGGCTCCGGCACCGGCTGCTGGGAGGCGGCGATCTGCAACACGCTGAATCCGGGCGACCGGGTGCTGATGGCCCGGCACGGCCAGTTCAGCCATCTCTGGATCGAGATGGCACGGAAGCTTGAGCTGGATGTCGAGCTTGTCGATCTGGCCTGGGGCGCAGGGACGCCCGTCAACGAATTCGCCCGCATCCTCGGCAAGGACCGCAACGGCGAGATCAAGGCCGTCTTCGTCACCCACAACGAAACCGCGACGGGCGTCACTTCCGACGTGGCGCTCGTCCGCCGGGCGCTGGACGAATCCTTTCACGATGCCCTCCTCTTCGTCGATGGCGTCTCCTCCGTCGGCGCGATCGACTTCCGGATGGACGAATGGGGCGTGGACCTGGCGGTGACCGGCAGCCAGAAGGGATTCATGCTGCCGCCGGGCCTCGGGATGATCGGCGTCTCGGCGAAGGCGATGGCGGCGGCAAGATCGGCGCGGATGCGCCGTGCCTTCTTCGATTTCGCCGAGATGGCACGGATGAACGCGACGGGCTACTTCCCGTATACCCCGCCGATTCCACTGCTTCACGGGCTGCGCAAGGCGCTGGACCTGATGCTGACCGAAGGGCTGGAGAATGTCTTTGCCCGCCACCACCGTCTTGCGACCGGCGTGCGCAAGGCCGTTGCCGCCTGGGGAATGGACCTCTGCGCCGAACACCCTTCGCTGCACTCCGACACCGTCAGCGCGATCCGCGTGCCGCAGGGCATTGATGCGCGGGACGTGATCCGCATCGCCTATGATCGCTTCAACTGCTCCTTCGGGGCGGGTCTCGGGCCGCTGAATGGCAAGGTCTTCCGCATCGGCCATCTGGGCGACCTGAACGAAGGCATGTGCCTGACGGCCATCGCCATCGCCGAGCTGGCCCTTGGCGCCGCCGGGGCGCAGATCACCTTCGGCGCGGGCGTGGCGGCCGCGCAGGAGGTCTATGCCCAACCCGTCGTCCGCGCCGTGCAGCCCACGTTTGGCGCCACCACCCCCATCGCCGCCGAATAGCCCCTCAGGAGAGCAGCATGAGTCACACTCTGTACCCGCTCAGGCGGCAACGCCTGCAACGTTCGGAACTGGCAGTTCCGGCATCGAACCCCACGATGATCGACAAGGCCGCGCAGGGTCCGGCCGACTACGTCTTCCTCGACCTGGAGGATGCCGTCGCCCCGCCCGAGAAGGAACAGGCGCGCCGGAACGCGATCCAGGCACTGAACGACATCGACTGGGCGGCGAAGGGCAAGACCGTCTCGGTCCGCATCAACGGGCTCGACACCCACTACATGTACCGCGACGTCGTGAACGTAATGGAGCAGGCCGGCGACCGCGTCCACACGCTGCTGGTGCCCAAGGTGGGCGTCCCGGGCGATCTCTACATGGTCGAGGCGCTGGTGAACCAGATCGAACAGGCCAAAGGCTACGCCACCCGAGTGGGGCTCGAGGCGCTGATCGAAACCGCGCTTGGCATGGCCAATGTCGAAACCATCGCCCAGTTCGGCGGCAGGCTCGAGGCCTTGCACTTCGGCGTCGCCGACTACGCGGCCTCCATGCGCGCGCGGACCGTGAACATCGGCGGCCTGAACCCTATGTATCCGGGCGACCAGTGGCATGCCTCGATTTCCCGCATGGTCATCGCCTGCCGTGCCTACGGCCTGCGGGCGATCGATGGACCGTTTGGCGATTTCTCGGACCCCGAAGGCTACAGGGACGGTGCCCGCCGCGCCGCCGCCCTGGGCTGTGAGGGAAAATGGGCGATCCACCCCGGCCAGGTGGCCCTCGCCAACGAAGTCTTCAGCCCGACCGAGGTGGAGGTCACCAAGGCCCGCCGGATCATCGAGGAACTGAAGCTGGCCGAAGCGCAGGGCAGGGGCGCGGCGAGCCTGGACGGCAAGATGATCGATGCCGCCAGCGAAAAGATGGCGCGCAACGTGCTGGTCATCGCCGAAGCGATCGCCGCCGAGTGACGACCACAGCGACAGGAGGACCCGATGGACATCCACGAATACCAGGCCAAGGAAATCCTCGCCCGCTTCGGCGTGCCGGTGCCCCGGGGCGGCTTGGCCTACAGCCCCGAACAGGCGGGCTACCGGGCGCGCGAACTGGGCGGCAGCGCCTGGGTGGTCAAGGCCCAGGTCCATTCCGGCGGACGTGGTGCCGCAGGGGGCGTCAAGCTCTGCCGTGACGAGCATGAGATCGCCGCCTTCGCCGCCACGCTTTTCGGCAAGCAGCTTGTGACGAGGCAGACCGACGCGAACGGCAAGGGTGTCTACCGCCTCTGGGTCGAGGCCGCCTCGGACATTGCGCAGGAACTTTACCTCGGCTTCGTCCTGGACCGGAAATCCGAACGGATCATGATCGTCGCCTCTGCCCAGGGCGGAATCGACATCGAGGAACTGGCCGAGACCAATCCCGACAGCCTGGTGCGCATGACGATCGACCCCGCCACCGGCCTGGCCGAATTCCAGGCGCGGGAACTCGCCTTCCGGCTGGGGCTGAAGGGCGGGCAGATCGCGCAGATGGTCACCATCCTGCGCGCTTGCTACCGCGCCTACCGCGACCTTGACGCGGTCATGGTCGAGGTCAATCCGCTGGTCGTGAAGGGCAACGGCGACCTCGTGGCGCTGGATGCGAAGATGTCCTTCGATACCAATGCCATGTTCCGTCAGGCCGCGGTGGCGGAACTTCGTGACCGCAGCCAGGAAGATCCGCGCGAAAGCACCGCTGGCGACCACGGCCTCGCCTATGTCGGGCTGACCGGCGACATCGGCTGCATCATCAACGGCGCCGGCCTTGCGATGGCGACGATGGACATGATCCATCTTGCCGGGGGCGAGCCGGCCAATTTCCTCGACATCGGCGGCGGCGCCAGCCCGGAGAGGGTGGTCAGGGCGTTCCAGACCGTTCTGGCCGACCGGAACGTCGGCGTGGTCCTGGTGAATATCTTCGCCGGCATCAACCGCTGCGACTGGGTGGCAGACGGCGTGGTCACCGCCTACCGCCAGCTTGAGCTGACGCTTCCGGTCGTTGTCCGGCTGGCCGGCACCAATGTCGAGGCTGGCCGCCGGATCATCGAACAATCCGGCCTGCCGCTGATTTCCGTCGGCACCCTTGCCGATGCCGCCGCCGCCGCAGTGGCTGCGCGGCCCGCACTTGCAGCCTGAAGGAGGTTCCGCATGGCCATTCTGATCTCCGACAGGACCCGTGTCATCGTCCAGGGCATGACCGGCCGCATCGGCGCCTTTCATGCCGCCGAGATGATCAGGCACGGCACGAACGTCGTCGGTGGCGTCACTCCGGGGCGCGGCGGCGAAAGCCATCTCGACCGGCCGCTCTTCAATACCGTGCGTGAGGCGGTCGCGGCGACCGGGGCAGATGCGTCGCTTGTCTTCGTTCCTCCCCCCTTCGCGGCGGATGCGATCATGGAGGCCGCCGACGCAGGCATCCGTACCGCAGTCTGCGTGACCGACGGCATCCCTGCGCAGGACATGATGCGGGTGAAGCGCTTCCTGCGCCGCTACCCCGAGGCGCGGAAA
Organism: Albidovulum sp.; assembly: GCA_030837825.1. Classification (GTDB taxonomy): domain Bacteria; phylum Pseudomonadota; class Alphaproteobacteria; order Rhodobacterales; family Rhodobacteraceae; genus Albidovulum. The sequence goes on along the minus strand of JAUQYB010000006.1, from coordinate 21,471 downwards.
ATGCGGCTGATCGGCCCGAACTGCGCCGGGGTCATCAGCCCCGGCAGGGGATTCATGGGCATCATGCCACCGGATATCTACCTGCCCGGCCGGGTCGGGATTGTCGGGCGCTCGGGGACACTGAGTTATGAAGCCGCCAGCCAGATGCAGGCGCTTGGGATCGGCGTGTCCACCAGCGTCGGCATCGGCGGTGACCCGATCAACGGATCAAGCTTCAGGGATATCCTGCAGCTCTTTGAAGATGATCCGGAAACCGATGCGGTACTGCTGATCGGCGAAATCGGCGGCCCGCAAGAGGCCGAGGCCGCCGCCTATGCCCGCGACCACATGATGAAGCCCGTCGTTGCCTATATCGCCGGCCTGTCCGCGCCGAAGGGCCGCAAGATGGGCCATGCCGGGGCGATCATCAGCGCCTTCGGGGAATCGGCGCAGGAAAAGGTCGAGATCCTCGCCGCCGCCGGCGTCACCGTGGCGCCCAACCCCTCGGCGCTGGGCGAAACAGTGGCCCGCGTGCTTGCTGCCCGGCGTGCGGCCGCCTGACCCGGTTCGCCGACCCTGCGGGCTCGTCTGCCTCGGGGTCGCGGCCGCCTCGATGCCGAAGATGCGGCTGCTGTCGGACGCGCCCGCCGGCCCGATGCCCTTGCCGGCTATCCCGCCCGGTCGGCCTTCCATTCGACCGGCACCGTCAGCACCTCCGGGCGGAGCACGGCGTCGAGCCTGTCCTTCGCCATCAGCCCGCGCTCCAGCACGATCTCGTAGACACCCCGGCCAGTTCGGTGCGCCTCCACCGCCACCTCGGTCGCATTGCGATAACCGATGTAGGGGTTCAGCGCGGTGACGATCCCGATGGAGTTCTCGACCGTCCGGCGCAGATGGTCGCGATTGGCGGTGATGCCGCGCACGCAGTTCGCCTCCAGCGTCCGGCAACCGGCCGCCAGATGGGCAAGGCTGCGGTGCAGGCTGTAGAAGATCACCGGCTCGAAGGCGTTGAGCTGCAACTGGCCCGCCTCGGCGGCCATCGTGATCGTCATGTCGTTGCCGATGACCTCGAAGGCGATCTGGTTCACCACTTCGGGGATCACCGGATTGACCTTTCCGGGCATGATCGACGATCCCGCCTGGCGGGCCGGCAGGTTGATCTCGCCCAGACCCGCACGGGGGCCGGATGAGAGGAGCCTGAGGTCGTTGCAGGTCTTTGACAGTTTCACCGCGACACGCTTCAATACCCCCGAGAGCTGCACGAAGGCGCCACAGTCCTGTGTCGCCTCGACGAGGTCCGGGGCGGTGATCAGATTGATGCCGGTGATCGCCGACAGCCTCTCGCGCACCAGTTCGGCATAGCGCGGGTGGGTGTTGATCCCGGTGCCGATGGCGGTGGCGCCGAGGTTGATCTCGCGGATCAGGTCAACCGCCTCGGCCAGCCTCGCCTCGTCCTCGGCCAGCATCCGGGCATAGGTCCCGAACTCCTGCCCCAGCGTCATCGGCACCGCGTCCTGCAACTGGGTGCGGCCCATCTTGAGGACATCGGAGAATTCCGCCGACTTGGCGGCGAAGCCCTGCCGCAGCACCGCCATCGCCGCGACGAGCCGCCCGACGCCCGCACGCGCGGCCAGTTTCAGCGCCGTGGGATAGACGTCGTTGGTCGACTGGCCGAGGTTCACATGCTCGTTCGGGTGCAGGTGCCCGTAGTCGCCCCGCACATGCCCCATCAGCTCCAGCGCCCGGTTGGCGATCACCTCGTTGGCGTTCATGTTGGTCGATGTGCCGGCGCCGCCCTGGATCGGGTCGACGACGAACTGGTCGTGCAGCGCACCGGCACGGATTTCGCGGCAGGCCGCGACGATGGCATCGCGACGGCGCGCATCGAGCAGGCCAAGCCCGGCATTCGCCTCGGCCGCAGCCTGCTTGATGCAGGCCAGAGCCTCGATCAGATCGGAAGTCTCGCCGATCCGCTGCCCGGTGATCGGGAAGTTTTCCACCGCACGAAGCGTGTGGATGCCCCAGTAGGCCGCGGCGGGAACCTCGCGGTCGCCGATCAGGTCGTGCTCGGTTCTTGCGGCTTCGGTCATCTGCGTTCCCCCGCAATGCGGCAGGTCGCAGCCCTACCGCGCGCCCCGGGGTCCGGTCCAATGCCAAGGACGACTGGGTTATTCCGGATTTGCATGGGCCGGACCGCCAGCCGCCTTCCACACCCGCTCGACCACCGCGCGCGACCGGCCGGCGTTGCGGTAAAGCCGGATCTCCATCGGCAGCTCCGGCGCCACGACGCAAAGCCGCCCTGCCCCCAGATCAGCCTCGACCAGTTGGCGCGGCAGCCAGGCGATGCCGTGGCCTTCCAGCGCCATGAACTTCAACGCCTCGGCCAGCGAGTTCTCGTTGACATGGATGACTTCGGTCTCAGGCGCGCCGGGCTGGTTCTGGGCCAGCGCAGCCAGCAGCCCGAGGAACGAGCCCCGCGAATACTGGAGAAGCGGAAGGCGTCCTCCCCTGCCCCGCCATGCGGCCAGATGCCGAGGGTTCGCAACGGCGGTCAGCCGGTCCTCGCCGACCACGGCATGGGGAAAGCGCGCCGGGTCAAGAGGCACCGGCACGCTCGGGTGATGGTAAGTCAGCATGAAGTCATAGCCGCCCTCGACCAGTGCCTGAAGGCAGAGCGCATAGTTCTCGGGCAGGACCCGCGTGGCGACCTCTCCCACCGCGCCGCGCAGCCGCGTCAGCCAGCGCGGCAGGAAGATCAGCGTCAGGCTGTGGAGCGCCGTGATCGCGATCGAGGCGGCGGGCCGTTCCGTCTCGCTGCGCCCGCCAAGCCCGGCGCGCCCCTGGTAGACCAGGCGCACGATCTCTTCTGCCGTCTCGCGGAAGGCGCGGCCGTCGTCGGTCAGCCGGATCGGGTAGGTGCTGCGGTCGAGAAGATCGGCGCCGAGCCAGAGCTCGAGCGACCTGATGCGCCGGCTGAACGCCGATTGCGTGACATTGCGGTTGCGTGCCGAGGCGGAGAAGCTTTTCGTTTCGACAAGACTGAGGAAATCCTCAAGCCACTTCAGGTCCATCGTCGCCCCTTCCCTGCCACGTCCGGCCGCGCCCCCGCACGAGACCCTCGCCGAAGTCTCGGCCGGGCCAGCCCCATGCGCCGAGAAGGCGACAGCCGCTCACCCTCCGGACCGCAGTCGCGCGCCGGTCCGGGATCCTGCCGGCACGCTATCCGGCTGCGGCGCGGTTCTCCAGAAAACTTCGCCGTTGCTGTCACGGCGCGCGGGGCCTGGGAATGCAAGATGCCCGTGTGCGACCAGGCCGCACACGGGCACCCGCGATTGGGCCAAGGGCAGCTATCGAGCCGTCACCGGGCCTACTGGCAGGGGGCAACGTAGGAATAGCCGCTCGGATAGCGGTAGGTGCACTGCCGAGGACGGTTGGCCGCGTCGACGAGGCCGCCAACGGCTGCACCGGCAAGACCGCCAAGCGCCGCGCCTTCGAGGCGGTCGTCGTCGTCGGAGGCGATCGCGCCCACCGCCGCGCCGGTCAAGGCCCCGGTGGTGACGGTCTGGCTGGGCTGGGTTTCGCAGGCGGCAAGGCCTGCGACAAGCGGCAGGGCGAGCAGAAACTTGTTCATGGCGGTCTCCCGGATGTGTCAGGTCAGCGAGCGGAAAGCCAACGCCGGGGGCGGGGGCCGGGTTCCCGCCGGTCACGACCCTTCGGCGAGAAGCCGCCGCAACCCCGCCCGATAGTCGGGATAGGCCAGACGCACCCCAAGCTCCCGCTTGATGCGGTCGTTCCGCACGCGCTTGGACTCGGCATAGAAGCTGCGGGCAAGCGGCGTCATATCCGCTTCCTCGAACGGCACCTCGGGCGGCAGCGGCAAGCCGAGCAGGCGCGCGGCCTCGGCCAGCACGTCCTCGGGCGGCGAGGGATCGTCGTCGGCAACGTTGTAAATCGCGCCGGGGTCCGGCCGGGCGATCGAGGCGGCGAGAACCGCGGCGATGTCGTCGACGTGGATCCGGCTGAAATACTGGTTCTCGCGCAGGACCCGCCGCGCGGTGCCATTGCGCACCTTTTCGAAAGGCCCGCGGCCCGGGCCGTAGATGCCCGCCAGTCGGAAGATGTGGAGCGGCAGTCCGGCGCGGGCGGCAAGCGCCCGCCACTGCTCTTCGGCCAAAAGCCGCTGGTGGCCGCGGACCGTCGTCGGGGCGGGCGGCGTCGTCTCGTCGACCCAGCCGCCGCGGTGGTCGCCGTAGACGCCGGTCGTGGAAAGATACCCGACCCATGCGAGATGCGCAGCGGCGGCGCCGATGGCATCGGCGTATTCGGCCAGCACCGCGTCGCCGGCAGCGCCGGGGGCGATCGAGACCAGAACATGCGTCGCCTCCGCGATGGCGGGGCCGAGGTCGGTGCCGGGCCAGACCAGCGCCTCGATCCCCTCGCGCCGAAGACGGGCGGCCTTCTCGGGCGACCGCGTCGTGCCGATGATCCGCCAGCCGGCACCCAGCCGCCGGGCAAGGGCAGCCGCGGAATAGCCGTGGCCGAGTGAAAGGAGCGTTCCGGTCATGGGCCGACTATTCCGGCGGAGCCGCCGATCCGCAAGGCGGCTTGACGTCGCGCGCCGCATATGGCCGCATCACCCCCATGAGCGGCAGGCCCGAAGACCTCGATGGCGCCTATACCCTGCGCACACCGGCTGATTCGGTGCGCCACTATCGCGACTGGGCCGGTCACTATGATCGCGACTTTGCCGCGGAAATGGACTACCGCAGCCCCGCTGTGGTCGCTGCGGCCTTCGCCGCGCTCGGCGGGCGGGGCCCGGTGCTGGACGTCGGCGCAGGCACCGGGCTGGTGGCCGAGGCGCTGGCCCGCAAAGGCATCGGACCGGCGGACGGGATCGACATTTCCGCCGAAATGCTGGCGGTCGGCGCCGCGAAGGGCGTCTACCGCGCCACGATCCTGGCCGATCTGACGCGGGCGCTGCCAATCGAAAACAGTGTCTATTCAGGCGTCGTCAGCGCCGGAACCTTCACTCACGGCCATGTCGGGCCCGAAGCGTTCGGGGACCTCTTGCGCGTCGCCCGGCCCGGCGCCGTCTTCGCCGTGACCGTCCATGCGGCGGTCTACGAACAGGGCGGATTCGCAACCGCCTTTCAGCGCCTTGCAGATCGTATCGAAGGGTTCCGGACCGAGCCGTTCCGCATCTACGGACCCGACGCGGACGGCGCGCATGCTCAGGATACCGGCTGGATCGTCAGCTTCACCCGGCGCTGATCAGCGCCGCCGCACCTTTCCCGGCTGTTCCCGCGGAACCGGCAGGAACTCCACGCCCCCCGACTGCCGCACCGGCTGGGGATAGAGCGTCATCAGCGTCAGCACGTCCTCGGGCATGTCGGTGGAAACCGGCAGGCCCAGCGCCTTCGCCTCGGCCGCGGGGATCGGATAGTCATGCGTCCAGGTGCCCGAGGCGAGCTTTTCGGCCAGCGCCGCCGCCTCTCCGGGCGGCATCCGCACCGCCAGAAGCTCGGTCGCCGCGCGCAGCACCTGAGACAGCGCCTTGCGGCCGACATCGGCGAGGATGAGCGTCTCGTCGTCCAGTTCCGCCACCGGCTTGGCCTGCACCGCGGCGAGGATGGAGGCCGCCGGATACTGGTTCACCTGCGGGTCGATCGGGCCGAGCACCGAATGGTCGCACATCACGATCTCGTCCGCCGCAAGCGCCACCAGCGTGCCGCCCGACATGGCGTGATGCGGCACGAAGACGGTGACCTTGCCCCTGTGTGCCTCGACCGCGCGGGCGATCTGGAGCGCGGCGAGCACCAGCCCGCCCGGCGTGTGCAGGACGATGTCGAGCGGCATGTCGGCATCGGTCATGCGGATCGCGCGCAGCACGTCCTCGCTGTCCTGGATGTCGATGTAGCGCATCAGCGGAAAGCCGAGCAGGCGCATCGTCTCCTGCCGGTGGACCATCAGGATCACCCGGCTGCCGCGCTGCTTCTCCAGCCGCGAGATCATGGCAAGGCGCTTCATCTCGATCAGCTTCCGCGCCAGCATCGGCTGGAGCATCGAGAAGATCACGAAGACCCAGAGAAGGTCCGAGGCCGAAAGCGTCATGCCGTGCCCCTTTCCCTGCCCGCCCGGTCGACATGGCCGAGGTCGCGCGCGGGCTCGATCCGGTCGCGCACCCGCTGCTTCAGCACCGTGATCTCCGGAAATCCGCCGTCGCGCTTGCGCTCCCACAAAAGATCGCCGTCGAGCCGGATCTCGAAGATGCCGCCGGTGCCGGGGACAAGCGTGACGCTGCCGAGCGCCCCGCCGAAGGTCGAAAGCAGTTCCTGCGCCATCCAGGCGGAACGCAGGAGCCAGTTGCATTGCGTGCAATAGGCGATGGAGAGGGCGGGCAAGGTCATGCGGCGGCTCTTTGCAGGCACCTAAGCACTAGATCACGGCCATCAGCGGCTGCCAAGCGACCTTCGATGCGCGTTGCGAAACAAAACCTATTCAAACGGGCAGATTGATGCCTGTTCATGGCGCCCCTGGCGAAACTCCGTTGAAGGCGCGGCCCGCGAATCCTTGGCGTCGCAAGGAAAAATCTGGCATTGTATCCGCGAGGCCGGGCCGCCGAAGATCGCGGCCCGCGGACCCTGCGCGACCAGAAAGAGAATTTCGATGCAGAAGATCCTGTTTCCCGCGGTTCTTGCCGCTCTTGCCCTGTCGCTTCATCCCTCGGCGGCGCTGGCCTATATCGGGCCGGGCGTCGGTGCAGGGGCAATCGCTGCGGTGCTAGGTGTGATCGGCTCCATCTTTCTCGCCATCGTCGGTGTGCTTTACTACCCGATCAAGCGGCTTCTGAAGGGCCGGAAATCGAAGACGGCGAAATCCTCGGGCGGCAGCAAGCCCGCGGCCTGAACCGGATGATCTGGATCTTCGTCCTTGTCGCGGCGGTGCTGGCCAGCGAGGCCTTCCTGCGCCTGCCGCTGCTGCCGGTGATCCGCCGCGTGGCGGAAACCGCGCGGAAATCGGGCCGTGTGCTCGCCAGCAAGCGCATCTCGGATCACTGGAAGGAGCGCGTCCTGCCGCGCTATTCCTGGATCATCGGCAGCGGCTCGGTGCAGTTCTTCGCGTTTCTGATGCTCGCGCTCGCTCCGGTCGCGGTGCTCGGCCTCGTCTTTCCCGGCGGATTCGGCGCCTGGGCCTCGGCGCTGATGCGGCCTGCGGTCATCGCGGCGCTCTGCCTCGTCTCCATCGCCTATGTCTGGCTGCGGCTTCGGGTGATCCGTGGCTGACTATTCGGCGCTCGACCGGCTGTTGCACAGGCTGGCGCTCGCTTCGCCCGCGCGGGCCGAAATGATGCATGACATCGAACGCGGCATGTTCCTGAAGAAGGCCCCCGCCGACACCGGCGCGCATGTCTTCGTCACCGGACTTGCCCGGGCGGGCACGACGATCCTGATGCGGGAGATTCACCGCACCGGCCAGTTCGGTTCCCTGACCTATGCGGACATGCCCTTTGTCCTTGCCCCGAACCTCTGGGCACGGATGAGCCGCAAAGGCCACACGCCGGGGCAGAAGACCGAACGTGCGCATGGCGACGGGATCAAGGTGGACATGGCGAGCCCCGAGGCGCTTGACGAAGTCTACTGGCGTGTCTTCGCGGGCAGGGAGTACATCGGGCGCGACGGGCTTTCGCCGCATGAACCGGACGACGAACTGGTCGCGGGTTACCGCGACCTGATGCGTCTGGTGATGCTGAAGACCGGCACCCGGCGCTATGTCTCGAAGAACAACAACACCATCCTCAGGCTCGGCACGCTGGCCGCCGCGATGCCGCAGGCAGAGTTCCTCGTGCCGCTTCGCCGCCCGCTCGACCACGCGGCGAGCCTTCTCGGCCAGCACGAGCGCTTCCTTCGGGCCGATCCGTTCACCCAGGACTACATGGCCTGGCTTGGCCATCACGAATTCGGCGCAACCCACCGTCCCTTCCTGTTCGGCCCGCGACCCGCGGGCGACCAGATGACGATCGACTACTGGCTGAGGCTCTGGATTACCGTCTATGGCGCGCTCGACCGGGCAGAAGAGGCCCATCCGAACGTGGCCTTCGTGCCCTACGAGGCACTTTCCGCCGATCCGGCAGTCTGGGCCGCCATCGCCCGGCGCATCAGCGTGACGCCAGCCGCGGCCGGGGAACTGAAACCGACGAAGGACCGCGCCCCCGGCGTGCATGACCCGCGCCTCGCCGCCGAGGCCGGGGCGCTGCACGCCCGCCTGTCGGCCCGCGCCTTCGCGGCGCTGGGCCTGCCGCCCGCCGGCTGACGCGCAAGCCCCGCCTCTTGCCGCATCTCATCGCTTCTGGCAGGTTCTGGCATGGACAGGCAAATCCGTTCCCCGCACCCCGACCAAGACACAGGACGCGCCGGCCCGCCGCCCGCGCGCCGGAGCCAGAGGCCATGAACGCCCAGGACCAGATGCCGTTTCTGATGCCGCCCGCGGTCTCCGCAGAGGCCTTCACCGATGCCGAGGCCGCCGTCGCCAGGCTTGAGGCGCTCTATGCCCAGGCCACGCATTTCCTGCTTGACCGCTTTCGCGAGACCGTCGCCGGCAGACGGCCGGCGACCCGGGTGCGCGCCTTCTACCCCGAGGTCCGGATCACCACGACGAGCCACGCCAAGGCAGACAGCCGGCTGGCCTTCGGCCATGTCGCCGTGCCCGGAACCTATGCCGCAACGATCACGCGGCCCGATCTCTTCCGCAACTACCTGATCCAGCAGCTCGGGCTTCTGATCCGCAATCACGGCGTGCCGGTCTTCGTTGGCCCCAGCGCGACGCCGGTGCCGCTGCATTTCGCCGTCGCCTCCAATCCGGACGTCTCGGTCCCGCAGGAGGGGGTGCTGGACTTCCCGCTGCGCGATCTCTTCGACGTGCCCGATCTTTCGACGACGAACGACGACATCGTCAACGGCACGGCAAAGGCGAACCCCGACGGGTCGGGCCACCTCGCCCCCTTCACGGCGCAAAGGGTCGACTATTCGCTTGCCCGGCTGGCGCATTACACCGCCACCGATGCGGTGCATTTCCAGAACCACGTGCTCTTTACCAACTACCAGTTCTACGTCGACGAGTTCGAAAGCTTCGCCCGCGCGGCGCTGGCCGATCCGGCCTCGGGCTACACCGCCTTCGTGGCGCCGGGAAACCACGAGATCACCACCGCCGATGGCGACCTGCCGCTCTTGCCGAAGATGCCGCAGATGCCCTCCTACCACCTCAAGCGGCGCGGCGGGCAGGGGATCACCCTGGTCAACATCGGCATAGGTCCCTCGAACGCCAAGACGGCGACCGACCACATCGCGGTCCTCCGGCCCCATGCCTGGCTGATGGTCGGCCATTGCGCCGGCTTGCGGAACAGTCAGAGCCTTGGCGATTTCGTGCTCGCCCATGCCTATCTGCGCGAGGACAAGGTTCTGGACGACGACCTGCCGGTCTGGGTGCCGATCCCGGCGCTGGCCGAAATCCAGATTGCGCTTCAGGAGGCACTGGCCGAGGTCACCAAGCTCGACGGGTTCGAGCTGAAGCGGATCATGCGAACCGGCACCGTCGCCACCGTCGACAACCGCAACTGGGAGCTGCGGGACCAGACCGGCCCGGTGCAAAGGCTGAGCCAGAGCAGGGCCGTCGCGCTCGACATGGAAAGCGCCACGATCGCCGCCAACGGCTTTCGGTTCCGGGTGCCCTACGGCACGCTGCTGTGCGTCTCCGACAAGCCGCTGCACGGCGAGTTGAAGCTGCCGGGCATGGCGAGCGACTTCTACCGGGCCCAGGTCGGGCGCCACCTTCTGATCGGGGTGCGGGCGATGGAGCTTCTGCGCGAGATGCCTCTCGAACGCATCCACAGCCGCAAGCTGCGCAGCTTCGAGGAAACGGCGTTTCTCTGATCACGGGTCCGATGACCCCGCGGAAGATGCGAAAATGCACCACAACTGCGCGGAAATCTCTTGCCTTGGGCCACAAAAGAGTGTGTAGCGCGACCAGATGACGCTAAATGGCGCAGATTTGCCCCAACCTGACGGGCGACAGTGAGGAGACAGACATGTCCAAACCGATGACCAAGACCCAGCTCGTCGCGGCCCTGGCCGAGGAGATGGGCGCCGACAAGAAGACGGCTTCCTCCGCTCTTGACGCGATCGCGACCGTTGTCGCCCGCGAAGTCGCCGGCGGCGGCGCCGTGACCCTGCCCGGCATCGGCAAGGTCCAGTGCCGCAGCCGGGCCGAGCGGCAGGTGCGCAACCCCGCGACCGGCGAGACGATGACCAAACCGGCCGACAAGGTCGTGAAGGTGTCCGTCGCCAAGTCGCTCAAGGACTCGATCAACGGCTGATCCGCGCCCGCGCCCGCACGGCGGGCCGGTGCGCTGCCAGGGCCGCCTGCGGGCGGCCCTTCTGCGTTTGCCGCGCCGGCCGGAAGCGGGGCCGCCACCGATGGCTCACGGCCGGTCTTGCCACTTCTGCCCGGGCGGCGCAGAGAAGCGCGGAAAACCGAGGGGGAACCGGCATGGACATTCGCGCGATCTTCATGGGGCTCGCCTTCGCCCTGATGTGGTCCTCGGCCTTCACCTCGGCGCGGATGATCGTCGTCGATGCCCCGCCGCTCGCCGCGCTTTCGCTCCGCTTCCTCGTCTCGGGCCTGCTTGGCGTCGGCATCGCCGCGGCAATGGGACAGAGCTGGCGGCTTTCGCCCCCGCAGTGGCGGTCGGTGGCGATCTTCGGCCTGTGCCAGAACGCGCTCTACCTTGGGCTCAACTTCGTCGCCATGCAGCATGTCGAGGCCTCGCTTGCCGCCATCATCGCCTCCACCATGCCGCTTCTCGTGGCGCTTCTCGGCTGGCTGTTCCTCGGTCACAAGGTGCGCCCGCTCGGCGTTGCCGGGCTTGTCGCCGGGGTGGCGGGCGTGGCGATCATCATGGGCTCGCGCCTGTCGGGGGGCGTCAGCCTGTCCGGCCTCCTCCTCTGCGGCATGGGTGCGCTCGCGCTTGCGGTCGCCACGCTGACCGTGCGCGGCGCCTCTTCGGGCGGCAATGTGCTGATGATCGTGGGTCTGCAGATGTTCGTGGGCGCCGCGATCCTCGGCGCCGTCTCGGCGGCGACCGAAACCCTGACGGTGCGCTGGTCGCCCCGGCTGGTGCTCGCCTTCGGCTATACCACGCTCTTTCCCGGCCTGATCGCCACCTGGGTCTGGTTCCGCCTTGTCGACCGGATCGGCGCGGTGCGGGCGGCAACCTATCACTTCCTCAACCCCTTTTTCGGCGTCCTTGTCGCCTCGCTGCTGCTGAGCGAGCATGTGGGGCCGGCCGATGTCCTCGGTGTCGCCATCGTCGCGGCGGGCATCCTCGCGGTACAGCTTTCCAAGGCCGGCGAGGCGGCCCCGGCGCGCGCCGGAACCGGCTGAGCCCCCCGCCTACCAGCCCGGCTCGCGCGCCCCGAGGTCGCGGGCGAGATCGGCGAGGAAGCGGCGCATCACCTGGGCGCGCTCCTCCGCCAACCGCCGGCCGGTCGCGGTCAGGAAGGTTTCGGGCAGCTTCAGCAGCTTCACCGCGAAATGGTCGAGCGCCCAGGCCTCGTCGTCGAGCGGCCGCGCGGTGGCGAAGGGATCGTCGGGGTGGAAGAGCGGCCGACCGAGCGCGCCGGCAACCGCGAAGGTCCGTGCCACACCCACCGCGCCCAAGGCCTCCAGCCGGTCCGCATCGCGCAGGATGCGGGCCTCGGGAGATGTCGGCTGCCCGCCGCCGGAATAGCTGTGCGCCTCGATCGCGTGGCGGGCCTGGGCGATTTCGGAGGGCGAAAGGCCCAGCGCCTGCATCACCGGCCCGGCCGCAGAGGCCGACAGCATCGACGCCTTCGCCCGCTTCGGGTGATCCTTCGGCAGGGTGACGAGATCATGGAGATAGGCCGCGCACAGGAGCACGCGCGAGGGCGCCATCCCCTCGCCATGCGCGATCGTGCGCGCGTGCGTCCAGACCCGGTCGGAATGCGACAGGTCATGCGCCGCGTCGGTCCCCGCCGCCTCCGCGGCCAGCGCCTCGCGGAGCGCCATGCGGAGCGCGGCGAGGGTCATCCGATCCGCCCGCCCGCGTCGCCGAACTGGCCGCGGTGGAGGAGCAGGTGATCGAGTATCACGCAGGCCATCATCGCCTCGCCCACCGGCACCGCGCGGATGCCCACGCAGGGGTCGTGGCGGCCCTTGGTCACCACCTCGGTCGCCTCGCCGCCGATGGTGATCGACCGCCGCGGCGTGAGGATCGACGACGTGGGCTTCACCGCGAAGCGCACCACCACCTCCTGCCCGGTGGAGATGCCGCCGAGGATGCCGCCTGCGTGGTTCGAGGAGAACCGGGGGCGGCCGTCCTCGCCGGGAAAGATCTCGTCGGCGTTCTCGACGCCGGTGAGTTCCGCCGCCGCCATCCCCTCGCCGATCTCCACGCCCTTGACCGCGTTGATCGACATCATCGCCGCCGCCAGATCGGCGTCGAGCTTGCCGTAGACCGGGGCGCCGAGGCCGGGGCTCACGCCCGAGGCCACAACCTCCACCACCGCGCCCACCGAATTGCCGGCCTTGCGCAGATCGTCGAGGTGCTCAGCCCAGATCGCCGCCGCGGCAGCATCCGGGCACCAGAAGGGATTGCGCTCCACCTCGGCTAGGTCGAAGCGGTCGCGGTCGGTCCTGAGCCGCCCCATCTGCACCATGTAGCCGGTGATCCTGACATCGGGTGCGAGATGCGCCAACGCCGCGCGCGCCACGCCGCCCGCCGCCACCCGCGCCGCCGTCTCGCGCGCCGAGGACCGGCCGCCGCCCCGCGGATCGCGGTGCCCGTATTTCAGCCAGTAGGTGATGTCGGCGTGCCCCGGCCGGAAGGTCTGCGCAATGTCGCCATAGTCCTTCGAGCGCTGGTCGGTGTTCTCGATCGCAAGCTGGATCGGCGTCCCGGTGGTGCGCCCCTCGAAGACGCCGGAGAGAATCCGCACCGCATCCGGTTCGCGCCGCTGGGTGGTGAAGCGGCTCTGCCCGGGTTTCCGCCGGTCGAGCCAACGCTGGATCATTGCCTCGTCGATCGCGATGCCGGGCGGGCAGCCATCCACCGTGGCGCCCAGCGCGGGCCCGTGGCTTTCGCCCCAGGTGGTGACGCGGAAGAGATGGCCGAAGGTGTTGAGGCTCATGCAAAGGTTCCCTGCTGCCTGCCGGGCATAGCCCCGCCCCGCCCCCGCCATCAAGCGTTTTCCGGCTTGAAACCCGCCGCGTCGTCCCCAGATAGGCATAACGCGGGCCGGGCCCCTCTGACGGCGAGAGCCGTGATGTCGGACCGCGATCGGGAAACGCGCCCGATGTCCGGCCCGGCAATACCCCTGTCGCGACCGGCCATCGGTGCCCGCAAACAGGGACAAGGACATGGACTTCCTCATGACGGCCTTCCTCGGCACGCCCACCTGGATGTGGCTGGTCTTCATCGGCATCGTGATCGCCCTTCTGGTGCTGGATCTCGGCGTGCTTCACCGCACCGACCACGAGATCGGCGTCGGCGAAAGCCTGCGGCTCTCGGCGCTCTACATCAGCCTCGGCGTGGCTTTCGCCGGTTTCGTCTGGTGGCAGATGGATGCGGAGGCGGCGAAGCTCTATCTCACCGCCTTCGTGGTGGAAAAGACGCTGGCGATGGACAATGTCTTCATCATCGCGCTGATCTTCGGTTATTTCGCCATCCCGCGCCTCTACCAGCACCGGGTGCTGTTCTGGGGCATCCTCGGCGTGATCGTTCTGCGCGGCATCATGATCGGCCTTGGCGCGACGCTGGTCGCGCAATACGGCTGGATCCTCTACATCTTCGCGGCCTTCCTGATCTTCACCGGCATCAAGATGCTGGTGACCGACGACCAGCATCTCGACATCAGCCGGAACCCGGTGCTGCGCTTCCTCAAGCGTCGGCTGAACGTGACCGACACGCTTCACGGCAACGCCTTCTTCGTGAGGGAGGCCCATTCCCGGACGGGCAAGGTCGTGACCTTCGCCACGCCGCTCTTCCTCGCACTGGTGCTGGTGGAATTCGCCGACCTGATCTTCGCGGTCGACAGCGTCCCGGCGGTCTTTGCCATCACCACCGACCCGTTCATCGTCTACACCTCGAACATTTTCGCCATCCTCGGGTTGAGGGCGCTCTACTTCGCGCTGGCGGCGATCATCCACCGCTTCCACTACCTGAAATACGCGCTCGCCGTGCTGCTGCTGTTCATCGGCGCGAAGATCTTCGTGGCCGACGCCCTCGGGTGGGAAAAGTTTCCTGCCAACTGGTCGCTTGGCATCACCTTCGTGATTCTCTCGGTCGGCGTCGTGTGGTCGCTCTGGAAGACGCGGGGGGAGGCGCCGACCGGGGCCGGATCATGAAGTCGTAACCGGCTTGCGCCCCGCGACGGGTCGCGTATGGTCGGCGCCACCTCGGGGTGTCCCGGACGCGATCCGGGACTGAGATGCGCAAGCGAACCCGTCGAACCTGAACCGGTTAGCACCGGCGGAGGGAAGGCACGGCACCTGCCGGAACCATCTCCGCCCGCCTGACCATTGGAGGATGCGAGATGAGACCGACCCCCTTCTCGGCCCTGATGCTCGCGGGATGTCTCTCTGCTGCCCAGGCAGCGGCAGACACACCCGTGCTCACGGTCTATACCTACGACAGCTTCGTTGCTGACTGGGGGCCCGGCCCCGCGGTCGAGGCGGCCTTCGAGGCCGACTGCGGCTGCGACCTGCGGTTCGTGGCCACCGGCGACGGCGCCGCGCTTCTGTCGCGGCTCCTGCTGGAAGGCGAAAAGACCGAGGCCGACGTGGTGCTGGGCCTCGACACCAGCCTGACGGCGCGGGCGGCGGATTCCGGTCTCTTCGCGCCGCGGCCGGCGACAGATGCCGCCTTTGCCCTGCCGGTGAACTGGACCGACCCCCTGTTCCTTCCCTACGACTGGAGCTGGTTCGCCTTCGTCTACGACCGCACCAGGATCGACACTGTTCCGGCGGATTTCGAGGCGCTGGCGGCCTCCGACCTGAGGCTTCTGATCGAGGACCCGCGCTCCTCCACCCCGGGTCTCGGACTTCTCCTCTGGGTCAAGGCGGCCTATGGCGACCGGGCAGCGGAAATCTGGCGGGGCCTTGCCGACAACATCGTGACGGTGACGCCGGGCTGGTCGGAAGCCTATGGCATGTTCCTTGAGGGCGAGGCCGACATGGTCCTGTCCTACACCACCTCGCCCGCCTATCATCTGATCGCGGAAGGGGACGACACCAAGGCCGCCGCGCCCTTCGCCGAGGGGCATTACCTTCAGGTCGAGGTGGCGGCGAAGGTCAGGACGACGGAGAACGGGGAACTGGCCGACCGTTTCCTCGCCTTCATGACCACCGATGCCTTCCAGTCCGTCATTCCCGGAACCAACTGGATGTATCCCGCCGTCACCCCGTCCGGGGGTCTTCCGAAGGGATTCGAGACGCTGATCCGGCCGGAAAAGAGCCTGCTTTTCTCGCCCGAGGAGGCTGCGGGCCTGCGCGACGCGGCACTGGAAGAATGGCAGACCGCGCTCAGCCGCTAGGCGCGGGGCTTCGCTTCGGCGCCGGGGGGGCGGCCGCGCTGGTGGCCGCGCTCACCCTTTTGCCGCTCGGTGCCGTCCTCATGCGGGGCGGCGGCATCGCCATGCTCGGACCTGCCGACTGGGCGGCGGTGCGCTTCACCCTCATTCAGGCCACGCTTTCCGCCGCGATCAGCCTCGCGCTCGCGGTGCCCGTCGCCCGCGCCCTTGCCCGGCGGCGCTTTCCCGGGCGGGGGCTCCTCGTCACCCTTCTCGGCGCGCCCTTCATCCTGCCCGTCATCGTTGCGGTGATGGGGATTCTCGCGATTTTCGGCCGCGGCGGGTTTCTGAACGATGCCTTGGCGGCAATCGGTCTTGGCCGGGTCTCGATCTACGGACTCGGCGGCGTTATCCTCGCCCATGTGTTTTTCAACCTGCCGCTGGCGGTGCGGCTCCTGCTCCAAGGCTGGCTCGAGATCCCCGCCGAACGTTTTCGCCTTGCCGGGGCGCTCGGCTTTGGTCCGGCCGAGATCGCACGGCACCTGGAACGGCCGATGCTCAGGGCGCTCGCCCCCGGCCTCTTCGCCACGATCTTCCTCCTCTGCCTCACCAGCTTCGCCGTCGTCCTCACGCTCGGCGGCGGCCCGCGGGCAACGTCGGTCGAACTGGCGATCTATCAGGCGTTCCGCTTCGACTTCGACCTTTCCCGCGCGGCAGCGCTCGCCAGCCTGCAACTCGCGCTTTGTGCGTTGACCGCGCTTGCCGCCACGCGGCTCGCCGTGCCCTCGGCCTTCGGCGCCGGGCTCGACCGACCCGTGGCGCGCTGGGATGCGGGGGCGCCGGCGCTTCGGGCGCTCGACGCCGCCGTGATCGGGCTGGCGGCGCTCTTTCTGGCGGCGCCGCTCGCGGCCGCGGTCCTGTCCGGCGTGCCGCGCCTTGCCGCACTGCCCGCGCCGGTGTGGCAGGCCGCGGCGCGTTCCGTCACGGTTGCGGCGGCCTCCACCCTCCTCACGCTCGCCCTCGCCCTGCCGATGGCGCTCGCCGTCGCGGCAAAGGGCCGGGCGCGGATCCTCGAAAGCGTCGGGATGCTGCCGCTGGCCACCTCGGCTCTGGTGACCGGGACGGGGCTCTTTCTGATCCTTCACCCGCTGGCGAGCCCCGCCGCGCTTGCGCTTCCCGTCACGGTGGCGGTGAATGCGGTCATGGCGCTCCCCTTTGCACTTCGCAGCCTGATTCCCGCCGCCCGTGACCTCGAAGAAGGATATGGACGGCTGGCCGCCAGCCTCGGGATGAGCGGATTCGCCCGGCTGCGGCTCCTGACCCTGCCGCGGCTCCGCCGGCCGCTCGGCTTTGCCGCGGGGCTGACGGCGGCGCTGTCGATGGGCGATCTCGGCGTCATCGCGCTTTTCGCCGATGCCGACAGGGCGACGCTGCCCCTGCAGCTCTACCGGCTGATGGGCGCCTACCGGATGGAAGATGCCGCCGGGGCGGCGGTGCTGCTGCTGGCGCTGAGCCTCGCCGCCTTCTGGATTCTCGATCGAGGAGGGCGCGCCGATGCTGGAGCTTGACCGGCTGGTCATCACCCAGGACGACTTCCGCCTGACGGCCGACTTCACCGTGCCGCCCGGCGCCCGCATCGCGGTCGTCGGCCCTTCGGGCGCCGGGAAGTCGACGCTGCTTTCGGTCATATCGGGCTTCTTCCCGCCGGAATCGGGTCGACTCCGCTGGAACGGGCAGGACATCACCGACGCCCCGCCCGGCGCGCGGCCGCTGTCGATCCTGTTCCAGGACCAGAACCTGTTCCCGCATCTGACGGTGGCGCAGAACATCGGCCTCGGCCTCCGGCCCGACCTGCGGCTGACAGCGGAGGAGCGGGCGCGTGTCGCGGATGCGCTGGCGCGCACCGGGCTTCAGGGCCTCGAGGACCGGCGGCCGGGAACCCTCTCGGGCGGGCAGCAGAGCCGCGTGGCGCTGGCGCGCGTCCTGCTCAGGGCGCGGCCGCTGATGCTGCTGGACGAGCCCTTCGCCGCGCTCGGCCCGGCGCTGAAGGACGAGATGCTCGACCTCGTGGCCGAGATCGCCGGGGAAACCGGCGCGACCGTGCTGATGGTCAGCCATGATCCCGACGATGCGTTGCGGTTTTCCGGGCAGACGGTGCTTGTTGCTGAAGGCGTGGCCCATGCGCCCCGTCCGACTGCCGCGCTGTTCGCCGACCCGCCGGCCGAACTCTCCGCCTATCTCGGTCGGCCGCGGGCGCGTTAACCCTTCCTTCACCATGCAACGGGAAGCTGTGGGCATGAGCCAGACTCGCGCCCTTCACGAAGCACCCGCGCTCTTTTCCGCCGACGAAGCGCCGGAGGCCGTGTTGCCCGACGGCCGCCTGCCCTCCTACATCCGCGATCACCGGCAAAGGCTTCGGGCGCGGTTCATGGCGGGTGGTGCCGCCGCGATGCCGGACTACGAGCTTCTGGAACTGGTGCTGTTCCGCGCCATCCCCCGGCAGGACGTGAAGCCGCTCGCCCGGCTGCTGCTCGACACGTTCGGCGATTTCAACCGTGTCGTCTCCGCCCCCGCCGAACGGCTTCGCGCCGTCAGGGGCGTCGGCGAAGCGGTGGTGCAGGAACTGAAGGTCGTCGAGGCTGCGGCCCACCGGCTGGCCCGCGCGAAGGTGCTGCACCGGCCGGTGCTGTCTTCCTGGGACCAGCTTCTGGACTACTGCCGCACCTCGATGGCGCACCGTGAAACCGAACAGTTCCGCGTCCTCTACCTCGATCGCAAGAATGTGCTGATTGCCGACGAGGAACAGGCCAAGGGCACCGTCGACCATGTTCCTGTCTACCCGCGCGAAGTGGTCAAGCGGGCGCTCGAACTGAACGCGAGCGCGCTGATTCTGGTGCACAACCATCCCTCGGGCGATCCGACGCCGTCGCAGGCCGACATCGCCGTCACCGGGCAGATCCGTGATGCGGCAGAGGTGATGGGGATCGTGCTGCACGACCACCTGATCATCGGCAAGTCGTGCGATCTGAGCTTCCGCTCGGAAGGCTATCTCTGACGCGCCGCGCCGCGCGGTGGCTCAGTTGCCGCCTGCCGCCAGCGCGACGGCCGGCACCGCCACCGGGGAAAGCCCGAGCATCAGCGAATCGCCCACGGCATCGCAGCCCGGCATGGCGAAGCTGAGCGTTTCCGTGGCGGGCGCGGCCGCGGGCACCATGCGCAGCACCTGGCCGGCGACGCGCCGGGCACAGGTGCCCGCGCTCACCGGCGCCTCGACGACCATCCCGCCAAGCGCGGTCCCGGCCGGCGCGGTGTAGACCTCGGCCATCAGCGGGTGATCGACGCCCGGATCGCCAAGCACCGTCAGGAAGCCGCCGTCGCGCGTCATGCGGTCGCGCGGGACGGTGACCGAGACATGGCCCGGCATGTCGAACCCGGCGCCGTTTTCGAGGGCATGAAGATGCAGCCCCTCCGAACCGCGCCACTGCACGGCGACGCGGGCAAGCGCGTCGAGCCCGGTCACGCTCCGGCTGGCCGAAACCATCTCGCCCGAGGCGAAACGAACCTCGACCGGGGCCGTCGCGCTCATCGCCGGAAGCATCAGCTTCAATTCGCCCCCCTGATCGGTCGATGCCGCGAAGACGAGACCCGCCTGGGTGATGGTGACGCGCTCGTTCGCGAAGCAAGGCGCCGAAAGCGTGACCTTCAGCATCCCCCGCGCCGACGGATCGAGCGCAAGCGTCGGGTCTGTGCAGGCGATGCCGAAGACGCTGTAGGCGGCATCGGCGGCGGTTTCGGGCCTCGTATAGCGCGTATCCAGCTTCTCGATCCGTCCGGCGAGGCGCAGATCGACACCAAGAGCCGCCGGCTCGACCCGCGGCAGGTCGGGCAGGCCCGAGCCGGCTTGGGCCGGCTGCGGTGCGGCAGCCGCGGCTTCGGGCTTCGGCTGTTCAGGCACCGACGTGGCAATCCGGGTTGCGGGTGGTTCGGCAGCGGCCGGGGCTGCCGCCGGTTCCGCCGGCACGGCGGCCGCGCCGGTGGCGGCGACTGTGCCTGTGGCGGCCGGGACTGCCGCCGGGGTGATCGTGGCGGCGGTCGACTCGACGCTGGCCAGAACCGGCTTTTCCGGCACCGGCGCACCGCGCAGCCTTGCGCTGATGGTCTCGCCGTTCTGCATCACATGCCCGGTCGCCGCGGCCAGAAAGAAGGTCGTGCCGACGGTGATCGCCCTGCGCTTGATCTGCATGGTCGTCTCCCCAAGGTTTCCGTCACGCCTAACCCCGGATCGCGGCAGGGGCATGGCAGAGAGCGGATTCGGGAAACGGCCCGCGGCTTTGGCTCGCCACCCTATCTTGGAGGTGTCGCACGCCCCGAAACAAGATCATGGGGCGGTGGGCAGGGTTTGGGCCTGCCCGCCACATTCTTGCCACAGACCGCTCGAATCAGGCGAGCCGTCCGTGGCAATGCTTGAACTTTTCGCCCGATCCGCAGGGGCAAGGATCATTCCGCCCGGGATTGCCCCAGGTCGCGGGATCGCTTTCGTCAAAGCCCGCAAGCACCGGCTGACGGGGCGCAGCGGCGACCGCTGCCGACGCGACCGGCGCGTTGAGCGCGGCCTGCCGTTCCTGCATCTGCCGGAAGAGCGCCTGGCTTTCCTCCTCGGTCATCGGACGGACCTGGGCGAGCTTCTGGGTCACGTCCTCGCGCAGGCTGTCGAGCAGGTGTTCGAAAAGCTGGAACGCTTCGGTCTTGTATTCCGACAACGGATCGCGCTGCGCATAGCCGCGGAACCCGATGACGGAGCGGAGATGCTCCAGCGTCACGAGGTGTTCGCGCCACTTCGTGTCGATCGTCTGCAGCAGGAACTGCTTTTCGATCTGCCGCATCGTGTCGGCGCCGAAGGCCTCGACCTTCTGCGTCATCAGCGCATCTGACGCCTCGTAGAGCCGGTCGCGCATCGCGTCCTGGTCGACGCCCTCTTCCTTCGCCCAGGTGATCACCGGCACGTCGAGCGCCAGCTTTTCCATCGCCGCGGCATAGAGGCCTTCGGCGTTCCACTGTTCGGCATAGCTGCGCGGCGGCAGGAAATCGTCGACAAGGTCGTCGATCACCTGGTGGCGCATGTCGCGGACGATCTCTTCCAGATCCTCGGACTCCATGATCTCCAGCCGCTGGCTGAAGATCACCTTGCGCTGGTCATTCATCACGTCGTCGAACTTCAGAAGCTGCTTGCGCATGTCGAAGTTGCGCGCCTCGACCTTGGCCTGGGCGCGTTCGAGCGACTTGTTCACCCAAGGGTGGATGATCGCCTCGCCCTCCTTCATGCCAAGCGACGACAGCACCTTGTCGAGCTTCTCCGACCCGAAGATGCGCATCAGGTCGTCCTCGAGGCTGAGGTAGAACGAAGACCGGCCCGGATCGCCCTGGCGGCCCGACCGGCCACGGAGCTGGTTGTCGATGCGACGGCTCTCGTGTCGTTCGGAGGCGAGCACGAAGAGCCCCCCTGCCTCGAGCACCTTCGCCTTCTCCTCGGCGTGGGCGGCCTCGATCCGGCCCCGCACCGCGTCGGGATGCGCCTCGGGGTTGGCGGCAAGCTCCTCCATCACCCGCATCTCGACATTGACGCCCAACTGGATGTCGGTGCCGCGGCCGGCCATGTTCGTGGCGATGGTCACGGCACCCAGACGGCCGGCCTCGGCGACGATCCTTGCTTCCTGTTCGTGCTGGCGGGCGTTCAGGACGTTGTGCGGAATGTCTTCCTTCTTGAGCATTTCGGAAAGCATCTCGGATTTCTCGATCGAGGTCGTGCCGACAAGCATCGGCTGGCCCTTCTCGTGCGCGGTCCTGATGCGCCGGATGATCGCCTCGTATTTCTCGCGCGCCGTGCGGTAGACCTGATCGTGGTCGTCCTTCC
>JAUQYB010000063.1 GCA_030837825.1 Albidovulum sp. | reverse complement strand
CTCGCACAGCATGAAATCGACCTCGTCGTCGCCGATGCGGATGAAGTCCTTGATCTCGTTGGTGACGTGGGGGATCACCTGGATGGTCTTGCCGAGGTAGTCGCCGCGGCGCTCCTTCTCCAGCACGTTGGAATAGATCCGGCCCGAGGAGATCGAGTCGGTCTTGCGGGCGTGGACCCCGGTGAAGCGTTCGTAATGGCCGAGGTCGAGGTCGGTTTCCGCCCCGTCGTCGGTGACGAAGACCTCGCCATGCTCGAAGGGCGACATCGTGCCGGGGTCGACGTTGAGGTAGGGATCGAGCTTTCTCAGCCGGACCGAGAAGCCGCGCGCCTGGAGCAGCGCCCCGAGTGCCGCCGAGGCCAGGCCCTTGCCAAGCGAGGAGACCACGCCGCCGGTGATGAAGACGTAACGTGCCATGCGATGGGTCTCCCGTGAGGCCTCAGGTTGCTGGGTTTGCCGGCCCTTCGCGGACACGGCATCACGGGAGGAAAGAGCTAACAGATTCGCAGCCCCCCCGCAACCGGACCGCAAAGGGTTGTGGCGCGCCGCACGGACGCCGCCAAAGCGTTGTGGCGGGCCCTAGTCGGCGGGCGGCGGCGCGGCGGGCGCGTCGGCCGCCGGCGGGGTTGCGGGCGCGTCGGTGGCGGGCGCGTCGGTTACGGGCGCGCCAGCGGGCGGCGGCAGGAGGTCGCCTGCGGGCGCGGCGGGTGTTGCGGGTGCGGCGGGCGTGTCGGCCGGCGCCTCGGGCGCGCCCGTCAGTGCGTCGAGCACCGAGGTGCCCCTCGATTTGTCGGCGGCAAGGATCGTCAGCGTGATCGAGGTGGCGATGAAGGCCGTGGCGAGGATCCAGGTGAGCTTGGTCAGCGCGTTGGCCGCGCCGCGCGCCGAGAAGGCGCCGCCCCCCGACAGGAGCCCGCCGCCTTCCGACCGTTGCAGCAGCACGACGCCGATCATCATCAGCGCGATGATCAGATGGACGGTGAGGACGACGTTTTCCATGCGGGGCCTATGTCACTTGCCGACGCGCCTATCTAGGGCCATGCCGCCCCTGCCGCAACCCCTGTTCGGGCCGCTGTTCGGGCCCCTGTTCGGTTGGGCCGGGCCGGGCCGGGCGGGGCAGGCGGGTCGCCGCGGCGGCCCCCGAAAAACCGGTTTCGCCCGGCGCGGGGCGCGGCTATACACGCCAGCGTTTGCCGGACAAGGAGCGAGCGGATGGCCAATGTCGTGGTGGTGGGGGCCCAGTGGGGCGACGAGGGCAAGGGCAAGATCGTCGACTGGCTTTCCGAACGCGCCGACGTGATCGCGCGCTTCCAGGGCGGCCACAACGCCGGCCACACGCTGGTGATCGGCGGTCAGGTCTACAAGCTGAACGCGCTGCCCTCGGGCGTGGTGCGGGGCGGCAAGCTTTCGGTCATCGGCAATGGCGTGGTGCTCGACCCCTGGCATCTGGTCAAGGAGATTGCCGCGATCCGCGAGCAGGGCGTGGACATCACCCCCGAGACGCTGATGGTGGCCGAGAACACGCCCTTGATCCTGCCCTTCCACGGCGAGCTTGACCGCGCCCGCGAGGCGCAGAACAGCGTCGCCCGCATCGGCACCACCGGCCGCGGCATCGGCCCGGCCTACGAGGACAAGGTCGGCCGGCGGGCCGTGCGCGTGGCCGATCTGGCCGATGACGAGACGTTGCAGTTGCGCATCGACCGCGCCCTGGTCCATCACAACGCCCTGCGCGCCGGACTGGGGCTGGAGCCCATCGACCGCGAGGCGGTGCTGCAAAGCCTGCGCGAGATCGCCCCCGAGATCCTGAAATATTCCGCCCCGGTCTGGAAGGTGCTGAACGAGGCGCGTCGGGCGGGCAGGCGCATCCTGTTCGAGGGCGCGCAGGGCTCGCTTCTCGACATCGACTTCGGCACCTATCCTTACGTCACCTCGTCGAACGTGATCGCCGGGCAGGCGGCGACCGGCGTGGGCCTCGGCCCCAATGCGATCGGCTTCGTGCTCGGCATCGTCAAGGCCTACACGACACGGGTGGGCGAGGGGCCGTTTCCGACCGAACTGAAGGACGAGGACGGCGAGCGGCTTGGGGAACGGGGGCGGGAGTTCGGCACGGTGACGGGCAGGAAGCGCCGCTGCGGCTGGTTCGACGCGGTGCTGGTGCGCCAGACCTGCGCGATCTCGGGGATCAACGGCATCGCGCTGACCAAGCTCGACGTGCTGGACGGGTTCGAGACGATCCGCATCTGCACCGGCTACGAGCTTGACGGCAGGGTGCTCGACCACCTGCCGACCGCGGCCGACCAGCAGGCGCGCTGCCGGCCGGTCTACGAGGAGGTCGAAGGCTGGAGCGCCTCGACCGAGGGCGCGCGGTCCTGGGCCGACCTGCCGGGGGCGGCGGTGAAATACGTCCGCCGGATCGAGGAACTGATCCAGTGCCCGGTGGCGATGCTGTCGACGAGTCCCGAGCGCGAGGACACGATCCTCGTCACCGATCCGTTCGCCGACTGATGGGCGCGCGGATGGCGATGACCTGGCGCACGCGCCGGCGGCTGGCGGCGCTGATCCTGACGGTGGGACTGCCGGCCTGGATCGTCGCGGCGGTCTCGCTGACCGGCTGGATCGACGCCCGCTACGGACGGCTGCCGATGCTGGCGGAACTGGCGGTCTATCTGGCACTGGGGCTTCTCTGGGCGCTGCCGTTCCGCTTCGTCTTCCGCGGCATCGGCAAGGCGGATCCGGACGCAAGCCCCCCGGGTGCGGGGGCTCCGGACGCAAAGACGGAGCGGTCCGGGGACCGCTCCGCCTGATACTCGTTATCGCCGGTGCCGGTTCAGCGCGCCGCGCGGCGCGCCTCGGACATGAAACGGGACGATTCGGTGATGGTGAACTGGCCGCGGCTGATCTTCTGGATCTTGCCCTGGCGCAGCAGCATCCCGAACGAACGCAAGCCGTCCTCGCGGGTGAATTCGTCTTCCTCGGTATAGCCCGACACTTTCCTGAGGATGTGCGGGCGCGAGAAATGCGGCATGCCTTCGACCGTCGCAGTATAGGCGGCGGCGGCCTCGAGAAGCTCGGCGAGGTTCGCCGCCCCGAGCCGGTCGGCGAATTCGGCGAAGCTCTTCGCCTCCTCGGGCGACAGCGGCTCCTCGTCGGCGAAATCCTCCTCGACCTCGGCGATCGTCAGGGCCGCGGCGCCGATCCGGCGCGGCCGGATCATGGCGGCGGGCTTCACCGCGTCGTCGTCAAGGTCGACCCGCTGCTCAGAGACGAGAACCAGGGGTGCTGGGCGTTCGCTGATCTCGGGACGGCGCGTCACCGCCGCGCCC
>JAUQYB010000062.1 GCA_030837825.1 Albidovulum sp. | reverse complement strand
CTTGAGCATGACATGGACGCGGGCTTTCAGGGGCGCGGTCATGGTCGGGGCCTTTCAGTTGATGAGCGTCGGCTTCGACAGGTGCGTCGCCTGCGTCGGCAGCACGCCGAGCCGGCGGGCGACCTCGGAATAGGCGTCGGTGAGCGAGCCCAGGTCGCGGCGGAACACGTCCTTGTCGAGCTTCTGGCCGGTCTTCATGTCCCACAGCCGGCAGGAATCCGGGCTGATCTCGTCGGCGACGATCAGGCGCATGAAGTCGCCGTCCCAGATCCGGCCGATCTCGATCTTGAAGTCGACAAGCTTGATGCCGACGCCGTAGAAGACACCCGAAAGGAAGTCGTTGACCCTGAGCGCGAGGCTGACGATGTCGTCGAGATCCTGCTGGCTGGCCCAACCGAAGGCGACGATGTATTCCTCGGAGACCATCGGGTCGCCGAGCGCGTCGTTCTTGTAGCTGTATTCGACGATCGGGCGCGGCAGGGCGGTGCCTTCCTCCATCCCCAGACGCTTGGAGATCGAGCCGGCGGCGAAGTTCCTGACGATCACCTCGAGCGGCACGATCTCCACCTGGCGGATCAGTTGCTCGCGCATGTTGATGCGGCGGATGAAGTGGTTGGGGATGCCGATGTTGGTCAGCCCCTGCATGAAGAACTCGCTGAGGCGGTTGTTGAGCACGCCCTTGCCCTCGATCGTCGCCTTCTTCTGGGCGTTGAAGGCGGTGGCGTCGTCCTTGAAATACTGGATGAAGGTGCCGGGCTCGGGGCCCTCGTAGAGGATCTTCGCCTTGCCTTCGTAGATTTTCTTGCGGCGTGCCATGAAAGCTCCGTTCGGGGGCGCGGGTCGGGGCGCGGATCGGGGCGCGCAGGCCCCGCGTGTCTCAGCCGCCTATAGGCCAAGGCATCCCCTGTCGCAAGCCAAAGCCGGGGCGGAGGCCCTCGGGGCGGATGTGGAGCGCATGCGGAGGGCTTGCAGAGGGCTTGCGAAGCCGGGGCACGGCGGGCATATGGGGGCAACGCAACCATGCAGACGGGGGCCCCGATGACCACCTTCGACGATCGCGAGAATGCCTTCGAGAACAAATTCGCCCATGACGAGGAACTGAAGTTCCGGGCCGAGGCGCGGCGCAACAAGCTTGTCGGCCTCTGGGCGGCCGGGCTTCTCGGCAAGAACGCCGCCGAGGCGGATGCCTATGCCAGGGAGGTGATCGCGGCCGACTTCCAGGAGGCGGGCGAGGAGGACGTCTACCGCAAGCTCGCCGCCGACCTCGGCCAGAGGGCCGACGAGATGACGATCCGGGCGAAGATGTCGGAACTGATGGCCGAGGCCAAGCGCCAGATCATGAACGAGGCCTGACGCCGCCCGCGCGCATGCCCGCTTCCGCACCGGGCCGCCGTTAAGCCGATGTGAACCCCCCTGCCCCTAGACCGGATGCCGGTTCGCGGCGGAGGGCGGGATGGCAGGATGGCGGGGCGGCAGGACCGGGGCGATGGCGCTGGCATCCGGGCGGGACCGGCCGCGGCTGGCGCCGCTCGTCCTCAGGCAGGCGCTGCCATTGCTGGCGGTCGTGCTGGCGGCGGTGCTGATGCGCGAGCGGTTCCGGGCGGTCGATCCCGGTGCAGTGCGGGACGCGGTGGCGCAGATCGCTCCGGTGCAATGGCTTTGTGCCGCCGCCGCGACGGCGGTGAGCTTTCTCGCGCTCGGGCGGTATGACGCGGTGATCCACCGCTATCTCCGCACCGGCATCCCGGACAGGGCGGCGCGGCGATCGGGGATGACCGCGATCGCGCTGTCGCAGGCTGCGGGATTCGGCCTCGTCACCGGGGCGCTGGCGCGCTGGCGGATGCTGCCGGGGCTGTCGCTGTGGCAGGCGCTTCGGGTGACGGCGTCGGTCACGGTCTGGTTCCTCATCGCCTGGTCGGTGGTGACGGCGGCGATGCTCGTGGCGCTCCGGCCCGAAGGGCCGCTCGGCGCCCCCGGTGTCGCGGCGGCCGCGGCGTCGGTGCTTCTCCTCGCGGCGGCGGGCGCGGGGCTGAGCCTCGTTTCTCCGCAGATCCGCATCAAGGGGCGCAGCCTGGCCCTGCCGCCGCTGCCGGCACTGGCGCGGCTTCTGGTCTATGCCACGATCGACACCTCTGCCGCGGCGCTCGCGCTGTGGTTCCTGTTGCCCGAGGGCGCCGCGCCGGCGCCCGCCGAGGTCGCCGCGGCCTATGCGGTGGCGCTCGGGGCCGGGCTGATCCTCGCCACGCCGGGCGGGCTCGGTCCCTTCGACCTGGCCCTCATGACGTTCCTGCCCGCCACGTCCCCGGACGGGCTTCTTGCCGCCATCCTCGCCTTCCGGATCGTGTATTTCGTCTGCCCCGCGCTTGTCGCGATCGCGGCCCTGGCGCGCGGTCCGCTTCCGCAGCGGCGGGGAGGTCCATCGCGGCACGCGCGGGGCCGCCTGTCGCCGGCGGGCGCGCCCCTGCTCCTCCCCGCCACCGTCCCGGCCTTTGCCGAGGCCGGGCACCTGATCGCGGGCGCCGCACGGGCCGAATGCGGCCTTCTGCGGCAGGGCGAGCACCACCTGCTTGCGGCGCGGCAGGGGCGCGACGGCTGGGTCGTGGGCCGCGGGGGGCAGGCGCTGGCGGCGCTCTTTGATCCCGTCGCGGGGACGGCGGGTGCTGCGCTGCTGATTGCCGATCTTGCCGCCGCGGCGCGGGCCGAGGACCGCGTGCCCTGCCTCTACAAGTGCTCTGCGCGCACCGCCGCGGCGGCGCGGCGGCTGGGCTGGGCGGTCCGGCCCGTTGCCCGGGAGCAGGTGGTGGCGCCGTCCCGGACCGCGGGATTTTCCGGGCCGGCGTTCGCGGGGTTGCGGCGCAAGCTCCGCAAGGCCGCCGAGGCCGGGATCACCGTCGAGCCGGCGGCGCCGGGCAGCGCCCTGCCGCTGGCCGAGATGGCGGCTATCGCGGCACGCTGGGCCGCGGCGCGCGGCGGCGAGCGTGGCTTTTCGATGGGCCGCTTCGCGCCCTTCTATGTCGGGGCGCAACGGGTCTGGCTTGCCCGCGCCGGCGGCCGGATCGTGGCCTTCGCGACCTTCCACGAAGGCGGGGCGGAATGGGTGCTGGACCTGATGCGCTGGGACGCGGGCGCGCCCGACGGCACCATGCACGCGCTCGTCGCGCGCGCCACCGGCGATGCGGCGGGTGCCGGCGTCGGCCGGGTTTCGCTCGCGGCCCTGCCCTGCCCGCCCCGCTGCGGACCGGCGCGGCGGCTGTTCCTGCGCCTCGGCGGCGCCGAGGGCCTGGCCCGGTTCAAGTCGGCCTTCGCGCCACGGGCCGAGACGCTCTACATCGCCGCGCCGTCATGGCCGGCGCTGGGGCTCGCCCTCGCCGACATCCTGCGCGCGGTGCACCGGCCCGGCCCCCTGCCCATGCTGCCGGCCGTGCTGCCGTCCGGGCTGCCGGCCGTGCCGGCGCAGGAGTCGCTGCCTGCGCCCCTGGCGGCACCCCCCTTCGCGTCTTTGGCCGCGCCCATGGTCGCGGCTCCGGCCACCCCCCAGGCCCCACCCCCTGCCCTCGGCGGGGACGTTCCCGGCAGGGCTCCCGGCATTCGCAGCCCGGCCGGGGACGCGGCGCCGCGCGAGGCTGCCTGACGGCTGTCCGGGCAACCCCGAAGCCGCGGGCCGGGGCCGGTCAGGCGATCCATCCCGCGTATCCCGCCCCGCGTATCCGCCGGGCGGCATGTCCCCCGGGGGGGGGCGATCGCGCCGGGGACGCGTCATGCGCCCGCCGCATCGGCGCCGGGGCGACCGCCCGCTTCGCGCCGCGCGTGGGGCGCGACCGGGGGCCCGGCGCCCCGCTTGAACCGGCCTCACGATCATCGTGAGGAAGATCGGTTTGAAAAATGCGCGGCCGCATGGCACATCGGTCCGACGGGGCCGCGCTGGCCCCGATTGCGCATGGACGAAAGGCATTTGACGATGAGCGACCTCCTTTCCCGGCTTCTGGACGAGCGCGACTGGCTGATGGCCGATGGCGCGACCGGCACCAACCTGTTCACCATGGGTCTGACCGCGGGCGAGGCGCCGGAGCTTTGGAACACCGACAAGCCCGACAACATCCGCGCGCTCTATCGCAGCGCGGCCGAGGCCGGGTCCGACATCTTCCTGACCAACACCTTCGGGGGCAACGCCAGCCGGCTGAAGCTGCACAATGCGCAAGGGCGGGTGCGCGAGCTGAACCGGATCGGGGCGGCGCTTGGCCGCGATGTCGCCGACGCGGCGGGCCGGCCGGTGGTGGTGGCGGGCTCTATGGGCCCCACGGGGGAGATCATGGCGCCGATGGGCGCGCTGACCCACGAACGGGCCGTCGAGATGTTCCATGAACAGGCCGAGGGGCTGAAGGAGGGCGGCGCCGACGTGCTCTGGGTCGAGACGATTTCCTCGCCCGAGGAGTTCAGGGCGGCGTCGGAGGGCTGCGCCAAGGCGGGGATGCCCTGGTGCGGCACGATGAGCTTCGACACCGCGGGGCGGACGATGATGGGCGTCACCTCGGCGCAGATGGTGGCGCTGGTCGACCGGCTGGCGCACCCGCCGATCGCCTTCGGTGCCAACTGCGGGGTCGGCGCGGCCGATCTTCTGCGCACCGTGCTCGGCTTCGTCGCGGCGGGGCCGGAACGGCCGGTGATCGCCAAGGGCAATGCCGGGATCCCGAAGTATCACGACGGGCACATCCACTATGACGGCACGCCGGACCTGATGGCGGAATACGCGGTCCTCGCCCGTGACGCCGGCGCGCGGATCATCGGCGGCTGCTGCGGCACGATGGCCGAGCACCTGCGGGCGATGCGGACCGCGCTCGAGACCCGGCCGAAGGGCCCGCGGCCGACGCTCGACGAGATCGCGGCCCGGCTCGGCGGCTTCTCCTCGGCCTCGGACGGAACCGGCGAGGATGCCGGTGCTGCGCGCGAACGCCGCGGCCGCCGGCGCGGCTGAGGCGGCAGAGGGGGCGCCCCCGGCCCGGCCATGTGCCGGGCGTTCCGCGTGCGAAAGGGGTCGCCGGAGCTTTCGTCGCGCTCCCCTTCGTCGCCGTCTGGCGGCGACGTCCCGGGGGATTTGGGCAACGACGAGGCGCCGCTCAGAAGAGCGAGAGCTGGTCGCCCGGCCGCTGCGGCGGCGCGAAGCGCGTCGTGTCGGCGGGCGGAAGAGGCCTGTCGAGGCCGAGCCGGCGGGCGGCGACGGCGAAGCGGCGGGCGAGGAGGTCGGCATGGACGCCCTCGCCGGTCATCCGCGTGCCCCATTCGGAATCGTAGTCCCTGCCGCCCCGCATCTCGGTCAGCCGCGCCATCACATGGGCGGCGCGGCCGGGCTCGTGGCGGTCGAGCCAGTCGCGGAAGAGCGGCGCCACCTCGTGCGGCAGGCGCAGGAGGATCCAGCTTGCCGCCCACGCGCCGGCGTCGCGCGCGGCCTCGAGAATGCGCTCGAGCTCGGGGTCGGTAAGGACGGGAATGAGCGGCGCCACCATCACCCGGACCGGAACGCCGGCGGCGGCGAGGGCCGCGATCGTGGCGAGGCGGCGGGCCGGCGCGGGGGCGCGAGGCTCCAGCCGCCGTGCGAGGGCGGGGTCGAGCGTGGTGATCGAGATGCCGACCCGGACGAGACCGCGGGCGGCCATCGGCCCGAGGATGTCGAGGTCGCGTTCGATCAGCGTGCCCTTGGTGACGATGCCGCAGGGGTGGTTCCAGTCGGAAAGGAGCCCGAGGATCGCCCGCATGATCCGGTAGCGCGCCTCGATCGGCTGGTAGGGGTCGGTGTTGGTGCCGAAGGCGATCGGGGCGCAGACATAGGACTTGCGCGCGATCTCGCGGGCGAGCACCGCCGGGGCCGTGGGGCGGGCGACCAGCCGGGTCTCGAAGTCGAGCCCGGCGGAAAGGCCGAGGTAGCCGTGCGTCGGCCGGGCGAAGCAGTAGATGCAGCCGTGTTCGCAGCCGCGGTAGGGATTGACCGAGCGGTCGAAGCCGACGTCGGGCGAAGCGACGGGGTTCAGAACCGAGCGCGGGCGCTCCTCGCTGACCTCGGTCCTGAGCAGACGCTCCTCCTCCGGCAGGTCCCAGCCGTCGCTTTCGGCGGCGCGGCGATAGGGTTCGAACCGGCCCGGGTCGTTGGTCGAGGCACCGCGGGCACGCAGGCGCAGGAAGGGATCGGGGGGCGGGAGAGGCATTGGATGAGGATAGAACATAAAGAGAACATTTGGCAAGATCCGGCGGTCCGGGGCGCCCTGACGGTGCCCGGCGTCGCCGCAGGTCCGGCCGATGTCGCAATTCGCCAAGTGAACCGGCCGCTCTCGCCGCAATAACGGGACAACGACCGTCAGGAGACACGCAATGGCCGACGAAGACGACATCATCCTCAGCGAACTCGACGACGAGGAGCTTGTGCTGCAGATGCACGACGACCTCTATGACGGTCTCAGGGAAGAGATCGAGGAGGGCGTGCGCATCCTTCTGGACCGCGGCTGGACGCCCTACGATGTGCTGACCAAGGCGCTTGTCGCCGGCATGACCATCGTCGGCGCCGACTTCCGCGACGGCATCCTGTTCGTGCCCGAGGTGCTGCTGGCCGCCAACGCGATGAAGGCCGGGATGGCGATCCTCAAGCCGCTTCTCGCCGAAACCGGCGCGCCGAAGGTCGGCAAGATGGTGATCGGCACCGTCAAGGGCGACATCCATGACATCGGCAAGAACCTCGTCGGCATGATGATGGAGGGTGCGGGTTTCGAGGTGGTCGATCTCGGCATCAACAACCCGGTCGAGAAATACCTCGAGGCGCTGGAGAAGGAAGAGGCCGACATCCTCGGCATGTCGGCGCTGCTGACCACGACGATGCCCTACATGAAGGTCGTGATCGACACGATGAAGGAAAAGGGCCTGCGCGAGAACTACATCGTGCTGGTCGGCGGCGCGCCGCTGAACGAGGAGTTCGGCCGGGCGATCGGTGCGGACGCCTACTGCCGCGACGCGGCGGTGGCGGTGCAGACCGCGAAGGACTTCATCTCCCGCAAGCACAACAAGCTCGCGGCCGGCTGAGCCGGACGCCAGCAGCTGCTGCCCCCCCCCCCCCCGGGGGGCGGCGGCCCGTTGCAATGCCGGGAACGGACCCCATGTTGAGGGGAAAAGGAATGTCCCGTGCCTGCCCCCCGCCCCACCTTGGCCCGAGTGGCCCTGATCGTCCTCGCCGCCGTGCTGCTCGGCGCGGTGACGGTGCTGCTGATGATCGCCCTGCCGCCGGACCTGCGCCCCTGGCTGATCCCCATCCTGATGGTCGCGGCGCTGTCGTGGCGGGCGTTCGGCGGGCGGCGATGATCCCCTCCCCTGTGGTCCCCTCGGACGAGGAGCTGACCGAGCACGGCCAGGCGCCGGCGCGGTCGGGCCGCATCCTGCTGATCGCCTGCGGGGCGCTGGCGCGCGAGATCCTCGATCTCAAGGCCGCGAACGGCTGGAGCCATCTCGACCTCACCTGCCTGCCGGCGAACCTCCACCTCTGGCCCGACCGGATCACCGAGGCGGTGGAGGCGACGGTGCTGAAGCACCGGGCTGACTACGACGGCATCTTCGTCGTCTATGCCGACTGCGGCACCGGCGGCCGGCTGAAGGCGCGCTGCGACGCGCTCGGCGTCGAGATGGTGGAGGGGCCGCACTGCTATTCCTTCTTCGAAGGGAACGCCGCCTTCGCCGCCCGCGAGGAGGCGACCGCCTTCTACCTGACCGACTTCCTCTGCCGCCAGTTCGACGCCTTCGTCTGGCGGCCGATGGGCTTCGACCGCCATCCCGAGCTGATCCCGATGATGTTCGGCAACTACGAGAAGCTGGTCTATCAGGCGCAGACCGACGACCCCGCGCTCGACGCCAAGGCGCGCGACTGCGCCGCCCGGCTCGGCCTGGCCTACGAGCGGCGGATCACCGGCTACGGCGACCTCGCCCGGACGCTGGCAAGGCTCTGAGGGCCCTACCCCGCCGCCTCGGCCGCGAGCGCCCTCAGCCGGCCGACCATCGCGCGGAGGCCGTTCGAGCGCTGCGAGGAGAGATGTTCTGCAAGCCCGAGCCGGGCGAGTTCGGCCTGTGCGTCGACCCGCGCCGCCTCGGCTGCGGGCAAGCCGGAATAGAGCGCGTGGAGGATCGCGATCAGGCCGCGGACGATCATCGCGTCACTGTCGCCGGCGAAATCGAACCGGGCCGAGGGCCCTTTCCCGTGGATCCGCGGCAGGAGCCAGACCTGGCTGGCGCAGCCCTCGACCTTGGTCGCCGGCACCTTCACCGCCTCGTCGAGCGCCGGCATCGCCCGGCCAAGCTCGATCACGTGGCGGTAGCGATCCTCCCAGTCGTCCAGGAAGTCGAAGGTTCCGACGATGTCCTCGAAGGCTTCGGTGGCCATGCGCGTCTCCGGGTTCGCCCCCCTCACCTAGTCGCTCGGGCCCGCAAGGTCCAGTGATCGGCGCTCTTTTCACAGGCGCGCGAATGGGCTAGGCAGGCGGGAAAGCGAGGGAGCGGCCGAACCATGAGACTGCCTGTCAGCGGACTTCTGATCCTCGCGCTGGTGCTGGCGGGATGCGGCCGCATCCGGGAAAGCCGGCTCAACCCGTTCAACTGGTTCGGGCGGTCGCAGGCGACGGCCGTGGTGGCGAGCGAATCCGCGGTTCCGGGCAGGCCCGGCGATCCGCGGGTGCTGGTGGCCGACGTGACCGACATGGAAGTCGCCCGCCAGCCCGGCGGCGCGATCGTGCGGGCGACCGGGCTGCCGCCGACGCAGGGCTGGTGGGACGCGGCCCTCGTGGCCGAGAACAACGGCGAGCCGGTCGATGGCGTGCTGACCTACCGTTTCGTCGTCGACCAGCCGCACGGGGGCGCGCGCATCTCCACGCCGCAGTCGCGTGAAGTGACGGCGGCCGCCTGGCTGTCGGACGTCAAGCTGGCGAACGTCAGCCAGATCGTCGTGCTCGGCGCCGCGAACAGCCGCTCGAGCCGGCGCTGACCGTTCCCCGGACCGCCCTCAGACCGTCACCACCCTGACCGCGCCGCCCTTGGCGGAGAGCGCGATCTCGCCCCGGCAGAGCCTCAGCGCATCCTCGCCGAAGACCTCGCCGCGCCACCCCTTCAACGCCGCGACCGAGCGGTCGCCGCCGGCGAGCGCGTCGAGATCGGAGGAGGTGGCGATCAGCTTCTGCGCCACGCCCGCGCTTTCGGACTTGGCCTTCAGGAGCACGCGAAGGAGGTCGGCCAGCGCCGAATCGACCTGAAGCTGGTCGCGGCCGTCCTCGACCTTCGGGCAGTCCTCGGGCCGGACCGCCATGCCCGCCGCCACCGCCGCGAGAATCCCCTCGGCGATCTCGGGCTTGCGCCCCTCGCGCAGGAGAAGCCGCGAGCGGCCGAGTTCCTCGAGCGTGGCGGGCTTGGTGGAGGCAAGCTCCAGCAACGCGTCGTCCTTGAACACCCGCGACCGCGGCACGTTGCGGCTTTGCGCATAGTCCTCGCGGAAGCGGGCAAGCTCGCGCACGATGGCGAGGAAGCGGCCCGAGGTGGTGCGGGTCTTGACCCGAAGCCAGGCGTCCTCGGGCCGGGTGATGTAGGTCTCGGGGTCGAGCAGGATCGAAAGCTCCTCCTCCACCCATTGCGTCCGCCCGGTGCGCTGAAGCTCGCGGGCGAGGAATTCGTAGATCGGGCGCAGATGCGTCACATCGGCAAGCGCATAGACCTTCTGCGCCTCCGAAAGCGGCCGGCGCGACCAGTCGGTGAAGCGCGAGGTCTTGTCGAGCCCCTGCTTGGCGATCTTGCGCACCAGCGTCTCGTATCCGACCTGCTCGCCGAAGCCGCAGACCATCGCCGCGACCTGGGTATCGAAGAGCGGCCGGGGAAAGACGTTGCCCTCGACGAAGAAGATCTCCAGATCCTGCCGCGCGGCGTGGAAGACCTTCACCGTCGCCTCGTGGCGGAAGAGGTCATAGAGCGGTTCGAGCGAAAGGCCGTCGGCGAGCGGATCGACCAGCACCGCTTCCCCGTCGGAGCCGGGCAGCGCCATCTGGATCAGGCAGAGTTTGGACCAGTAGGTCCGTTCCCGGAGAAATTCCGTGTCGAGCGTGACATAGGCGGCGGCCTTGGCGGCGTCGCAGAACCGGGCAAGGTCCTCGGTCGTGGTGATCGTCTTCATGGATGATCCGTCTGGCGCGGGGTCGGCCCGCCGTCGATGAGCCCTCTTAGGCGAGCGGCGCGGGAAAGGGAAGAGCCCCGCCGGACACCGGCCACAGGCATGGGCACACATCGCCTCAATCGCCACCGGCGGGTCCGATTGGTGCGGCGGTGCAGACGGTGCTACAGGAACACCGGCCTGCGGTCGCCGGCGGCGACGCGGCGCAGCACCGCCGGGTAGAGCCGGTGTTCCTGCGCCAGCACCCGCGCGGCGAGCGTCGCCTCGCTGTCGCCGGGCAGGACCGGCACCCGGGCCTGACCGAGGATCGGCCCGGCGTCGAGTTCCGCCGTCACCTCGTGCACGGTGCAACCGGCCTCGGCGTCGCCGGCCGCGAGCGCACGGGCATGGGTGTGCAGGCCGGGGTATTTCGGCAGCAGTGAAGGGTGGATGTTCAGCATCCGGCCGCGGAACCGGTCGACGAAATCCGGCGTCAGCATCCTCATGAAGCCGGCGAGGCAGAGGATGTCGGGCGCCGCCGCGAGAAGGGGGACCAGTAGCGCCGCCTCGAACCCCGCCCGGTCGGCGCCGAAGGGCCGGTGATCGACGGCGGCCGTCGCCACCCCGAGGTCGCGCGCCTTCGCCAGCCCGGCGGCGCCCGGATCGTTCGACAGGACCAGCACCGCCCGCGCCGGATGGTCGCCGGTCATGCTTTTCACCAGCGCCACCATGTTCGACCCGCCGCCCGAGATCAGGATGGCGACGCGCCTCACAGGATGCGGCCCCGGTAGGCGACCCCCTGCCCCCTGGTGACGCGGCCGATCTCGGTCACTGTCTCGCCCTCGGCCTCGAGCGCGAGCCGCAGGTCCGCCACCCGCTCCGGCGCCACGACGGCGATCATGCCGATGCCGCAGTTGAAGGTCTTGAGCAGGTCCGCCTCGGCCATGCCGACGGTCCCGGCCAGCCAGCGGAAGACCGGCGGCAGCTCCCATGCGGCAAGGTCGATCTCGGCGCCGAGACCTTGCGGAAGCACGCGCGGCAGGTTCTCGGTCAGCCCGCCGCCGGTGATGTGGGCCAGCGCATGGACCCCGCCCCGGCGGATCGCAGCCAGCGCCGCGGTGACATAGAGCCGGGTCGGCGCCAGCAGCTCCTCGCCCAGCGACGCCGGCCCGAAGGGGGCGGGCGCGGACCAGGCAAGGCCCGAGAGGCCCACAACCTTGCGGACCAAGGAATAGCCGTTGGAATGCACCCCGTTCGAGGCGAGACCGAGAAGCACGTCGCCCTCGCCGACGTCCCGCGGCAGGTCCTGGCCCCGTTCCATCGCGCCGACGGCGAAGCCGGCGAGGTCGAAATCGCCGCCGTGATACATCCCCGGCATCTCGGCGGTCTCGCCGCCGATCAGCGCGCAGCCCGACCGGGCGCAGCCCTCGGCGATCCCCTCGATGATCCGCGCCGCCTGATCGACGTCGAGCCTTCCGGTGGCGAAATAGTCGAGGAAGAACAGCGGCTCCGCCCCTTGGCAGACCAGGTCGTTGACGCACATCGCGACGAGGTCGATACCGATCGTGCCGACATTGCCGGTGTCGATGGCGATGCGGAGCTTGGTGCCCACCCCGTCGGTCGCCGCCACCAGCACCGGGTCGCGGTAGCCCGCGGCCCGGAGGTCGAAGAGCGCGCCGAAGCCGCCGAGGCCGGAGACGGTGCCGGGCCGGTTTGTCCGCTTCGCCGCCGGCTTGATCCGCTCGACCAGCGCATTGCCTGCGTCGATGTCGACGCCGGCGTCGGCATAGGTCAGCCCCGTCTTTGCCTCGCTCATCGTGATGCCCCCCGCTGGCCCGATCGGATCCTGCGCCCCCGATAGACCAACGCCCCCCGCTCC
The DNA here is from genome assembly GCA_030837825.1 of Albidovulum sp. Taxonomy (GTDB): domain Bacteria; phylum Pseudomonadota; class Alphaproteobacteria; order Rhodobacterales; family Rhodobacteraceae; genus Albidovulum. The sequence continues at coordinate 34,997 of JAUQYB010000062.1, read as the reverse complement.
GCAACTCCCGCCGCGGGAGCGGGCGCGCATGCCCAGAACCCTCCTTGACCCGGGCGCGCCGGACTTCTACCGATGATCCGGCCGGGCCTGTAGCTCAATGGTCAGAGCAGGGCGCTCATAACGCCTTGGTTGGGGGTTCGAGTCCCTCCGGGCCTACCATCCCGCCGCCGGTAACCCTTTGGAAAGCCGACTCGGGCTACCCCTTTTCCCGGGTAGAAGGGAAATCGTCATGGTGGACAGATCGGGCGCCGTGCGGCGTCCAGGCGAGGCGGATCACGCGCGTCCGGATGCCCTGGCCTACTGGTACCTTCAGGAAATCACGCCGTTCGACACCGGCGATCCGGCCGACGCGCCACCGGAACCCGCGTCTGAGGAGCCGCGGATGGCCAGCGGCTGGTGGCTCGTGCCGGCGGCCCTGCTGTCGGTTCCGGCCTGGGCCGCCCTCGCGCGGTTCCTGTTCGTCGGACCCTAGCGCGCAAGCACGAGTTCGGCCTTCAACCCGCCAAGCCGGGCGCTGTCGCCAAGCCTGAGCGTGCCGCCGTGGCTGCGGGCGATGTCTGCGGCAATGGCAAGGCCGAGTCCGGTGCCGGTGCCGCGGTTCTGGTTGCGCGCGTCGTCGAGGCGGGTGAAGGGCCGCATCGCCTCCTCGCGCCGGTCGCGCGGGATGCCGGGGCCATCGTCCTCCACCGTGATCCTGACCGCGCGTTCGAGGATGGCGAGCGAGACCTCGGCCCGGGTGCCGTAGCGCGTGGCATTGCCGATCAGGTTCTCGAGCGCGCGGCGCACCGCGCCCCGGCGCATCAGCACCACGCCCGCGCCCTCGACGGCATGGAGCGTGACGGCCTGGCCGGTCCGCCGTGCATCCTCGACGACCGACCGGACGAAGGGCAACGGGTCGCACTTCTCGGCCACCTCCTCGGTGGCATCGCCGCGCACGAAGGCGAGGAAGCCGTCGAGAAGCCGCTGCATGTCGTCGACATCGCGCATCATCGGCGCCGCATCCTCCTCGTCGAGCATGGCAAGCCCGAGCTTGAGCCGGGTGAGCGGGGTGCGCAGGTCGTGACTGACGCCCGACAGCAGCAGCGTGCGCTGTTCGATCTGCCGCTCGATCCGCGCCCGCATGTCGAGGAAGGCATTGCCGGCCGAGCGCACCTCGGTGGCGCCCGAGGGCTTGTAGGCGACGACGCGCCCCTTGCCGAAGGCTTCCGCCGCGCGGGCCAGCCGGCGGATCGGCCGAAGCTGGTTGCGCAGGAACAGGAAGGCGATCAGCGTCATCAGAAGGCCGGTGAAGACCATCAGCACGAGGAGCTGGTGGGGATTGGACGCCGAGACGCGGCTGCGGTCGAAGCCGATCTCCATCGTCCCGAAAGCGGTGGGCAGGGTGAACTCCACCCGCCGCAGGTCGAACACGTCGATGCCGCCGATCGCCGGGAAGGCCTCGCGCAGCGTGGCGATGACGACCCGGCCTGAAAGGTCGTAGAAGACCCGCGAATCCCCTGCAGGCGCATCACGCCCGGCCGGCAGCGCCACCTCCATCGCCAGCTCGCCCCCGAGCCGCCCGGCCGCCGCCGCCGCCGCGACGGCATCGGCCGAAGCCGCAACCTCGCGCGCGATCAGCGAGATCTCGTAGGCGATGTTGCGTGTCATCTGCCGCGTCACGCCCTCGAAATGGCGCTGCAGGAAGGCGAGCGAGACAACGAGCTGGAGCGTGACGATCGGCACCACGAGGATGAGCGCGGCGCGCCCGTAAAGGCCGCGGGGCAGGATGCGCTTGATCAGGGCCGAGATCATGGGCCAAACCTAGCGGGCCAGTTCCGGGAGAGAAAGCGCAAGATGGACACGCCCCCCCGAATCCGTCCCCTGCCCGGAGAGGTCCAGGCGGTCGCGCCCGGGCTCAGGGTGGTGCTGGCGCCCAACCCCTCGGCGATGACGCTCCACGGCACCAACAGCTACATCCTCGGCGAAGGCAGGGTGGCGGTGATCGATCCCGGCCCCGACGATCCGGCGCATCTGGCGGCGCTTCTCGCGGCCCTTCGCCCCGGCGAGCGGATCGACCACATCCTCGTCACCCATGCCCATCTCGACCACTCCCCGCTCGCCCGGCCGCTCGCCCGCCTGACCGGCGCGCCGGTCCTGGCCTTCGGCCCCGCCACCGCGGGCCGCTCGGCCACGATGGACCGGCTGGCCGCGCTCGGCACGATCGCCGGGGGCGAGGGCGTCGACGCGGGCTTTGCCCCCGACATCCTCCTTGCCGATGGCGCGGTCGTCGAGGGGGCTGGCTGGCGGCTCAGGGCGCTGCACACGCCGGGGCATTTCGGCAACCATCTGAGCTTCGTCTGGGAGGATGCGGTCTTTGCCGGCGATCACGTCATGGGCTGGGCGACGTCGCTCGTCTCGCCGCCCGATGGCGACATTGGGGCCTACATGGCCTCGCTCGACCGGCTCGCGCGTCTGGGCGCGCGCCGTCTCTGGTCGGGCCACGGCGACCCGGTCGCCGATCCCGCGGCGCGGATCGCCGAACTGTCCGCGCACCGCCGGGCGCGCGAGGCCGCGATCCTGTCCGCGCTGGACGGCGGCCCGGCCGACGCCCCGACGCTGGCGCGTGCCATCTACACCGACACGCCGGCCGCGCTGATGCCCGCCGCGGGCCGCAACGTGCTGGCCCATCTCATTGATCTTTCGGAAAGAAGCCTCGTCGAGAGCGATGGTCCGCCGGCGGCCAAGAGCCGCTTCCGCCGGGCCTAAGGCCTTCGGCGATTTTTCCGCCGCCCCCACTGGACGCCCCCGCCCGGCCTTGCTATATGCCCCCCGGTGTTCCGGCGTAGCTCAGCGGTAGAGCAGTTGACTGTTAATCAATTGGTCGTAGGTTCGATCCCTACCGCCGGAGCCATAACCCTCTGACAACTTTGCGTGATTTCCCGTCTGCTGCGGGATGGACGCGGGCGTGAGCCTCTGGGCGGACGCGGACGGGGCGTGCCGCTCCGTTCCGGCCTCCGCGCATCCGCAATCCCGCGTCCCGTCGCCGGGGCCATCGCGCCGACCCTCCGGTGCCCCCTCCCCGCCAATCCCGCCGCTCGGCGGCCTTTGTAGCCGGGGCGTGGCGGGTCTTCGTGGGGCGCGGAATTTTCCTGACACCGCGGCAATCGCGTTATAGAAGAAGCCATTGCACCGGCCCGGCCGGGCCAGTCGGAACGGGGACGCGATGGCGCGGACAGAGGTCCAGAGCACAGGCAGGGTCGCATCCCCTCCGGCCCCGGCCCGTGCCTCGGCGCGCCCCGCATCCCGGGCGGATGCCCCCACGCTCAGCATCGTGGTCGCCGCCTACAACGAGGAGGATGTGCTCGACATCTTCTTCGCCCGACTCGAGGAAACCCTCGCAAGCCTCGGAGAAAGCTACGAGATCATCTGCGTCAACGACGGCAGCCGGGACCGGACGGCAGAAGTCCTCGCCGCCCACAACGCCCGCGATCCCCGCATCCGCGTGATCAACCTCGCCCGTAACTTCGGCAAGGAACTGGCGCTGACGGCGGGGCTCGACGCCACCCGGGGCCGTGCGGTGGTGCCGCTCGACGCCGACCTCCAGGACCCGCCCGAGCTGATCGGCGAGTTTCTCCGCCTGTGGCGCGAGGGCTTCGACGTCGTCTATGCCATCCGCAACGCGCGCGATACCGACAGCTGGATGAAGCGGACCACGGCGAAGGTGTTCTATGCCATGCTTCGGCGCGTCTCCAACGTCGACATCCCGCCCAATGCGGGCGACTTCCGGCTGATGGACGCGCGGGTGGTCGAGGCGCTGAGGGGCCTGCGTGAACGCAACCGCTTCATGAAGGGGCTCTTCTCCTGGGTGGGGTTCCGCCAGACCAGCATCGGCTACGAACGCCCCCTTCGCGCCGCGGGAAAGACCAAGTTCAACTACTGGAAGCTGTGGAACTTCGCGCTGGACGGGATCACCGGCTATTCCACCGTGCCGCTGCGTCTGGCGACCTATTTCGGCTTCGTCTTCGCGGTGCTGGCGATGGTCTACGGCGTCTACCTTCTGGTCCGGACGATGATCTGGGGGACGGATGTGCCGGGCTATGCCTCGACGATGGTGGCGGTGATCTTCATGGGGGGGATGCAGCTCGTGGTGCTGGGCATCATCGGCGAGTATCTCGGCCGGCTCTACAGCGAGGCCAAGCAGCGCCCGCTCTACATCGTCGACAGCCGGCTCGGCTTCGAGGACAACGGAGATGCGGTTGACTGACCTGGCGCCGTGGCGGCGGATCGACGCGCGTGGCGCGCTTCTGGCGGCGGTGCTCCTCTACCTGGTAACGACCGGCTGGGGTGTCCTGACCGACGGGTTCCATTCCGACGACTGGCGGCACGTCAACGGCACCTCGGCGCTCTGGACCGCGGCCGAGGGGCGCTGGCTTCTGGAAGTGATCTTCCGCGACCTCTTCGGCGAGCGGTTCCTGCTGCCGGTGCAGGTGGCGCTGGCCTTTCCCTGCCTGTGGTGGGTAGCGGGCGTGCTGGCCCGCCATGCCGCGCCGGAGAAGGCGCAGCCCGCCGCGGCGCTGGCGATCTTCGCGGTGGCGGTCAACCACATCTACATGGGCGACGCGCTGAGCTTTGCCAGCAACGTCTTCGCCTACCCCTTCGCGCTGGCGCTGTCGGTGGGCGCGTTCGAGCTTTTGTGGCGGGTCGCCGGGCGGACCACCGGCGTGCAGGCGCTCGCCGCCCTTGCCGCGGCACAGGGCCTCGCCTTCAGCATGGCGATCTACCAGACCTTCGCGGTGGCGGGGCTGATCGTGCCGGTGCTCGCCCTGCTCAGGATCGATCGGGTTTCCTTCGCCGCCGCGGTGCGGATCGCGCTGATCGGCGCGGCCACCTCGGCGCTGGCGATCGTGCTCTACCTCGCCGAATGGCGCGCCTATGCCGGGCTTCAGGGGATCACCATCGTCTCGGACCGCTTTTCCGAGACCGATGCGGCCGGGTTTGCCGAGAAGCTCGCCGCCCTCCCGGCGCTGATCCGCAGTCTCTATACCGGCACGCTGATGACGCTGCCCCGCGGGCTCAGGGCGGTGCTGGGCCTTTTCGCGCTCGGCGCGTTGGGGCTTCTCGCGCTCGGCTGGATCGCCGGGGCGCGTGGCAGCCGGGTTCTCTCGGCACTCCGGCTCGGTCTTGGCGGCGGGCTCGCGCTCTTCCTCTTTCCGGTGCTGTTCTGGCTTGGCTACCAGGGCGACGCGCCGCCGGGGCGGGCCTTCGCCTACCTCGGCTACTGGGAGGCGGCGATCGCCGTCGCGGGGCTGACGCTGGTGGCCGGGCCGGCCCTCTGGCGGCGCGGGCTGGTCGCGGCGGGGGCCGGCGGGCTTGCCTTCGTCGCGCTCGTCTTCGCGCTGACCTCGGCCGCCTTCTGGTCCGACAACGCCCGGCTCGGCGCGCGGGACATGGATCTGGCCCGCGCCATCCGCGCCCGGCTCGCCACGCTCCCCGGCTTCACCGGGCCGCCGTTCCGGCTGGTCGGCGGCGTCGAATACCCCGACATTTCCTGGGGCAGCATCGCCGGATGGTCGACCTTCCATGCCGGCAACCCGAACATGGGAATCTTCAAGGCGCTCTACGGCGATGCGATGGACACCGTCTCGCTGCCCGCCAGCCCGCAGGCCTGCCGCGCCTTCCCGGCCGAGGCGGCGGCCTTCATGCACGACGGCATGGCCTATGTCTGCCTCGAGGACTTCGCGCCCTTCACCGACGACCTTTCCTGCGCCCCACTCGCCGCGGGCGGCGCGATCTGCCTCGGGCCGCGGGTCTTCGCCCATCTCGGGCCGGCCTGCCTTGGCACCGGGGCGAACGACCCGGAGATGCGGGTGACATTCCACTACGAGGGCCGTGCCTTCGCCCCCGAACGGTCGCTCGGCCGGGAAAGCAACCCGGTGCGGATGGAGGGAGGCTGCTACACGCTGGCGCTGGCGCCGAACCCCAAGGGGCTCCGGTCGATGACCGTGCGGCTCGTCGGCCGCGACGGGGTGGCGCTCTGGGAAGAGGCGGTGGCGCTCGACGCGCTCCGCCCGCTCGGCGAACCCTGATCGCCGCCGGGCTCAGCGCGGCCGCATCGCGCCCCTGGCAAGGCGGATCGGGAAGCGCGCGCGGATGGCGCGATCGGCCTGCGCGGAAATCCCGTCGCCATGGTGGGTGGCGAGCAGTTCGGCCGCCCGCGCCCGCGCGCGTTCCGCCATCGTCGGGCAGCCCTGCTCGGTCCAGAGCGCGACCGGCGAGCGGTCGGCGAGCGCGGGATAGAGGTATTCCGTCTCCATGCTCCGCAACGTGTCGGGGGCGCTTAGAAAATGCCCCTCGCCCCGGACGGCGGCCTTGATCGCCTCGACCGAGAGTGTCTCGTCGGTGACCTCGATCCCGCGCACCACCCGCTGCGCCATCCCGAGCATGTCGTTGTCGATCACCAGCGCCTCGTAGGAAACCCCCATGAGGCTTGCCATCATGCCTGCGGCTTCCATCACCCGGTTCGCCCCGGCAAGGCCCGCGACGACGCTGGTGATGCCCTTTTCATAGCCCATCTGCGCATCCGGCATCTTGGCGTCCGACATCGAGGCCGCGACTGTCGTCGGCAGGTCGTAGAACCGCCCGATCTGGGCAATGGCAGCCATCAGCACCGCGACCTCGGCCGAGCCGCCGGCGAAGGCCCCGGTCCTGAGATCCACCGTGAAGGGCCAGGCGGCGAAGGACATCGGGCAACCGGGGTTGACCATGTTGACGACCGAGAGGCAGGCGAGCGCCTCGGCCGTCACCTGGACGAGCGCGCCGGCAAGATAGGCGGGCGCGGTCGCCCCCGACTGCGGCGCGATGGCGATGTCGCTGACAAGGCCAAGCCGCGCCGTCGCCACCATCACCTCGAGGCTGTCGCGCGCGAAGCGCAGCGGCGAGACGATCGGGCAGCCCCCGAACGAGACGAACGGGCGGTCGCGGAACCTGCGTTCCGACCCGGCGACCAGCGCGTAGATCTGCATCACCGCGGGCAGCGCCTCGACGGCATTCAGCGCATGTTCGACGGGCTTGGTGGTGCCGGCAAGGGCGGCGTAGGCGACGTTGATGTCCGCCTCCACCGGGTCCGTTATCTCGGTCGGGACGACCATCTGACCATACTGGTGCAGGTTCGGCAGCGCATCGGTGACGCGGGCGGTGTCGAAGACATCCCTGAGCGTCGCGGGCCGGTAGCTGCGGCTCTCGAAGTCGAGGACCGAGACCGCCTCGCCCGAGGTCGCGTAGTGGACGCGCCCGCCGCCGACATGCAGGTCGGCATGGGCCGGGTCGCGGCTGTGGATCACGTATTCCCGCGCCGCCCCCGTCAGCAGGTCCTCGACCAGCGCCGCGGGAAAGACCAGCCGGCCCTCTGCGCTCAGCGCGGCCCCCCGTTCAGTGGCGATCGCGATCACCTCCTCGCTCGCCCCGGCGATGCCGGTGTCGGCGAGGATGTCGAGCGCGGCATGGTGGATGCGGGTCAGGTCGGTGCCCGAAAGCGGGTTGTAGCGCCCGCCCTCGATCCCGGCCCAGACCGGCCCGCGGCCCCCGCCCGGCGCCGCCCCGCGCAGCGCGACACGGGCGGCGCGGCCGCCGGACCGGGCCGGACGCGCGGGGGCGGGGCCGGTCATGCGCCGCCCTTACCAGTCCGCCGGCGGCGTGGCGGTGCGGCGCGGGTGGCGGAAGAAGGCCCGCTCCACGATCCGCGCCCGCGCCATCCGGCGTTCCCAGATCAGCTCGCGCTGAAGGTAGATTTCCACCCAGAGGTCGCCCCCCGCCGCAAAATACGGCGCCTCGACCCAGGCGTGGGCGATGTTGCGCTTCAGGGTCGGCGACCAGAGCGCCGAGGTGACGAAGCCGACCTCGCGGCGCTTCGCGTGGTAGACGAGCGCGTGGTGGGCCGGCTTGTCGCGGTCGATCTCGATCGCCACCAGCTTGCGCCGGGGCGTCTGATGCGACAGCCTGAGAAGCGCGTGGCGGCCGTTGAACTGCGGCTTGTCGAGCGCCACCAGCCAGTCGAGCCCCAGTTCGTAGGGGTTGCGCGCGCGGCCGGGCCGGAGATGCGTCTCGGAGGAGACGAAATCGACGCGCGGCAGCAGGAAGCCGGCCTCGATCCGCGCCATGTCGAGCGCCTGGTAGCCGATCACCCGGATGCCGCGAAGCCGGCCCGCCTCCATCAGCCGGTCCCAGACCGCGAGCGCATCCTCCGGCGCCATCCACATCTCATAGCCGAGGTCGCCGGTGAAGCCGGTGCGCGACACCGTGACCGGATGAGCATCAATCCGGAACTCCCTGAGATCGAAGGGTTTCAGCGTCTCGATGCCCGCAAGCCCGGCGTCCTTGAGCACGGCGCAGGAGGTCGGCCCCTGAAGCGCCAGCCCGGCAATCCCGTGGCTCACGTCCTCCACCATCACGTCAAGGCCCCAGGCCACGTCGTCGAGCCAGGCCAGTTGCGGCTCCTGGCAGCAGAGGCGGAACTCGGTGGCCGAAAGCCGGAACACGGTGCCGTCGTCGACGACATTTCCCGCCTCGTCGCACCAGATGACATAGGCCACCCGGCCGGGCCTCAGCTTCGTCACATCGCGGGTGACGAGCCGGTTCACCATCGCCTCGGCGTCGGGCCCGCTGATGCGGTATTTCATCATCGGCGAGACGTCGAAGAGCGTCGCCTGGTTGCGGATGGCGAAGTATTCGAACTCCACCGTGTCGAGCACGGCGGGGGAGGCCACGCCCATCCAGTTCATCCACGCCCGCTGGTGGTTCAACACCTCGAGGCGGTCGTGGAACGGGCCGGGCACGAGGCCCATCGGCACCGCCTCGCGCAGTTTCGTCACGGCATTCATCTGCCCCTCCCGTCCTTCAAGGCCACGCCGGCGGCGTTCCAGCCCGGCAGGCCGGTGACGTCGCCGCCGGGATGCGCGCCGGCGCCGCAGAGATAGAGCCCCGCCACCGGCATCCGGTATTGCGCCGCGCCGGCGAAGGGGCGCAGCATCAGCATCTGGTCCACCCGGAACTCGCCGTGGTGCCAGTGCCCGCCGGGCAGGGCGAAGCGCGCGGCGATGTCGGCGGGGGTGGCGAGCGTGACGCCCTCGACCTTCGCCGCCAGTCCCGGCATCGCCGCATCCAGCACCGAGACCACGCTCGCCGTCAGCCGGTCGCGCGCCTCCGCCGTCCAGCCGCCGTTGAGGTGGCAGGGCACGAACTGGGCCGAGACCGAGAGCCGCGAGGCGTGCGCGTCCCACAGGCACTCCAGCGCGGGGCGACCTGGACTTTCCTTGTATTTCGCGGCATTGAAGGCGGTTTCCAATGTCCGCATGTCCGGCGCGACGAGGATCCGGTCGCCGGAGCCGGGCGCGGCCCCGCCCGGCAGCGCCGGCGGCGCGGCGAGCGTCAGGTCGAGCCGCGCCACCATGCCCTCCGTCGCCATCCGCCGGGCGCGCCGCACCTCCTCGGCGTCGAGGTGGCCGGCGCCGAGAAGGTCGAGAAGCGTCGCCCGGGGGTGGGCGTTCGAGAGGACAAGGGGCGCGCGCAGCTCCTCGCCGCCCGCGAGCCGCACCCCCTCCACCCGGTCGTCGCCGGCCAGCAGCGCCTCCGCCCGTGCGCCGGTTCGGACCTGCCCGCCCGCCGCCTCCACCGCCTTGACCAGCGCCGCGATGATCGCCCCGGCGCCGCCCTCGGGCAGCGCCCGCGGCTGGCCGGCGAGCCGGTAGAGAAGCGGCAGCACCGTGCCCGGAGAGCGCGGCCCCATCGCGCCCCCCAGCGTCGCCTCCATCGCCAGCGCACCGGCCAGCGGCCCGTCGCCGATCTCGTCGTTCAGGAGATCCCAGACATTGGACAGCAGGATGCGCAGCAGCTCGCGCATGTCGGCCTTGCCGAGCAGCCTGATGCCGAGCCCGAGCCGGGCGAGCGTCATCCGCTCGCCCCAGCCGCCGTCGCGAAGCCGCGGCGGCACCTTCAGCATCATCGGCGCGAGTGCGGACGCCTGCCGGGTGAGCCGGCGGTGCAGGTCGGCGAAGGCCGCGGCGGTGGCGGCCTCGGTGCCCGTGACCGCCCCGCCCTCGATCCGCACCGGAGCAGCGCCGCCGAGCGCCAGCGTCGCCATCGGCCGGCCCGGCCGCAGCCCGTGGCGATGGAGCGCCAGCCCCCGCGCGACCTCCGGGTGAAGCCCGGTTGGCATCGCCGCCACCCGCATCCCGCCGGCCTCGCCCAGAAGCCCGCCGGGCACCGCCTCGGCCTCCAGCACCAGCACGCGCCGGCCCGCCTGCGCCAGCCGCGCGGCGGCGACGAGGCCGTTGTGGCCGGCACCGATGACGATCGCATCCAGGCTCATGCCGCGGCTCCCATGTCGATCTTCCGCCGCAGGTCGCGCAGCACCTCGCGCGCCGCGTTCGCCCCCGGCGCGCCCATCACCCCGCCGCCCGGATGGGTCGAGGACCCGCACATGTAGAGCCCGCGGATCGGCGAGCGGTATTGCGCATAGCCCGGCACCGGGCGGTTGAAGAGAAGCTGATCAAAGGTCAGCTCTCCCTGGAAGATGTTGCCCTCGGTCAGCCCCACCTCGCGCTCGATGTCGGCCGGGGTCCGCACCTCCTTGTGGACGACGAGGTCCTTGAAATCAGGCACATGGCGGGTGATCTTGCCAATCACCGTCTGCGCGAAGGCCTCGCGCTTCGCATCGTCCCAGGGGCCGTCAGCCAGTTCGTAGGGGGCGTATTGCACGAAGACCGTGGCATAGTGCTTGCCCGGCGGCGCCATCGTCGGGTCGATCTGGGTGGGGATGAGGAAATCCACGTAAGGGCTTGACGACCAACGGCCTTCCTTCCAGTCGTCGTAGGCCCGCTCGATCTCTGCCATGCTGTCGAGGAAGTGGAGGTCGCCGCGCAGGAACCGCGCCCCCTTCGGCGCGGCGCGGAACGTCGGCATCGCGTCGAGCGCGATGTTGAGCTTGCCCGACGAGCCGCGGAAGCGGTAGCGCCTGACGGCCTTGAGGAAGTCAGCCGGCAGGTCCGCGGCCTCGGTGTGCTCGACGAAGGTGCGCCGCACGTCCATGCCGGAAACCACGGTGTCGGCATGGAACTCGTCGCCGTTTTCCAGCGCGACCCCGCTCACCCGCCCGCCCCTGACGAGAAAACGATCGAGCCCCGAGCCCATCCGGATCTCGCCCCCCGCGGCGCGGAAGCTCGCCGCCATCGCCTTGGTGATCGCCCCCATGCCGCCGCGGGCGAAGCCCCAGGCGCCGATCGAGCCGTCGACCTCGCCCATGTAGTGATGGAGAAGCACGTAAGCCGTGCCCGGCGAATAGGGGCCGAGCCCGGTGCCGATGATCCCCGATCCGGCGAGATGCGCCTTGATGATGTCCGACCGCAGATGCTCGTCGAGGAACTCGGCGATCGACAGCGTCCAGAACCGCACCGTCTCGGCCATGTCGCGTTCGCCGAGCCCGTGGAAGCGGCGGCCGATGTAGAGAAGCTCGGCCAGGTCGCGCGGCCGGAATGACGTGGGGTCGGGCGCAGTCCTGAGCAGCAGGGGCTTGATGAAGCGGCACTGCTTCATCACCGCGCGGGAATAGCGCTCGTAGCCATCGGCGTCGCGCGGGTCGTGCCGGATCAGCTCGCGGCGGAGCGCGTCGTGGTCGGAGGCATAGTTGAAATACTCGCCCTGCGAGTTGAAGGTGGCGCCGCTTTCGTAGGGGATCACCTGCAAGCCGTGCCTGGGCAGTTCCAGCGCCCGGATGATCTCGGGGCGCAGGAGCGAGCAGACATAGGAGCAGTTGGAATAGGTCCAGCCCGGCGTCAGCTCGCGGCTGACGGCGGCGCCGCCGACGTAGTCGTTCTTCTCGACCACCAGCACCTTCAGCCCGGCGCGGGCGAGGAAACAGGCGGTGATCAGCCCGTTGTGCCCGGCGCCGACGACGATCGCGTCGTATCTCATCCGCTCCTCCCCGATTCCCTTGCCGGAGCCTAGCAACATTCTGAGCACCCGGTCAAAATAATATCTGAGCGCTCAGTCAGATTCTTCTTCACAGGCCGCGCCCCGGGGACTACATCGGGGCAAAGGCCGGAAGCGAGACATGGACACGAAGCTTTCCCCCACCTCCCGGCGCACGCGGACACGGATCATCGACGCGGTGGTCGATTCGGTGGCGGCGCACGGCATTTCCGGCACCACGCTCGCCACCGTGGCCAAACGTGCGGGCGTGTCGCAGGGCGTCCTCGTCTTCCACTTCAAGACCAAGGAGGGGCTTCTGGCCGAGACGCTCCGCCGGCTCTCGGACGAATACCGCGCCGCCTGGGAGCCGGCGCTGGCCGAGGACGACCCGCTCGACCGGGTGCTCGGCCTCGTCGCCGCCGATTTCAGCCCCGCCGTCTGCACCCGCAAGAAGCTCGCGCTCTGGTTCGCCTTCTGGGGCGAGGCCGGCGCCCGGCCGATCTTCAGCGCGATCTGCGAGGCGGCCGAGGACACCCGCTACCGCGCGATGGTGGCCGCCTGCGAGGCACTCGCCGCCCGCCACGGCACGCCCGGTCCCGCGCTTCTGGCCGATGCGATCGACGCCACGACCGACGGGCTCTGGCTCCAGATGCACATCTACGGCAAGCGCCTCGGCCGGACGGGCGCGCGCGATGTGGCGCTCGGCCATCTCCGGCTCCTGCTGCCGGGGCTGGCCGACCGGATCTGATCCTTTCCTTCTTCGTTGCCGAAATACCCCGGGAGGGTCCGGGAGGGCGGCGCCCTCCCGGCGGCCGCCGCCTCACGCCGCCCAGAGGCCCTCGCGGGCGAGGTCGTCGCTGGCCCGGCGGATGCCCTCGGCGAGAATGTCGAACATCCGGTCGATCTGGCCCTCGGTGATGATCAGCGGCGGCGAGAAGACGCACATGTTGATGATCGGCCGGACGATCAGCCCAAGCTCCTGGCAATGCGCGTCGATCCGGGCGCCGACCTCGGTGTCGAGCGCCAGCGGGTTGCGGCTCACCCGGTCGGCGACGCATTCGACGCAGCCCATCAGCCCCATGCCGCGCACGTCGCCGACGATCGGCAGGTCGGCCAGCGCGCGCAGGCGTTCCTGGAAATGCGGGGCGATGCGGCGGACATGCTCCAGCAGCCCCTCGCGCTCGATGATCTCGATATTCTTCAGCGCCGCCGCGGCGGCGACCGGATGGCCGGAATAGGTGAAGCCGTTCGAGAAGGTGGCCCCCCTGGCCTCGGCCCCCGACACTTCGGCCACCAGCCGGTCGGAGAGGATGCAGGCCCCCATCGGCACATAGCCCGAGGTCATGCCCTTGGCGCAGGTGATGATGTCCGGCGTGATGCCGAACACCTCTTCGGAGGCGAACCAGTGGCCCAGCCGGCCGAACGCCGTCACCACCTCGTCGGAGATGTAGAGCACGTCGTGCCGGCGGCAGACCTCGAGGCAGCGGCGGTGATAGCCCTCGGGCGGCACGATCACGCCGCCCGAGGCGAGGATCGGCTCGGCGATGAAGGCCGCGACCCGGTCGGGGCCGAGCGTCAGGATCGCGCGTTCCAGATCGGCCACCTTCTCGTCGCAGAAGGCCGCGACCTCCATCCCCCCGGGCCGCCGGTAGGGGTTCACGTCGGGCAGGAAATGCACCAGCGCCTCGGCCTGGTCGAACCAGTAGCGGTCGCGTCCCTTGCCCGAGACGCTGGCGGCGAGATAGGTCGAGCCGTGATAGGCGTTGGCGCGCGAGAGGACGATCTTCTTCTCCGGCCGGCCGAGCAGGTTGTTGCGGAACTGGACGAAGCGCAGCGCGCTGTCCACCGCGGTCGAGCCGCCGGTGGTGAAGAACACGGTGTTGAGATCGCCCGGCGTGCGTTCGGCGATCTTCGCGGCCAGTTCCGCCGCCGCCGCATTGCCCATCGAGAAGGGCGAGAAATACGGCATCCTGACCACCTGTTCGGCGATCGCCCGTGCCATCTCCTCGCGGCCGTAGCCGATCTGGACGCACCACATGCCGCCCGGTCCGTCGATCAGCCGCCGCCCCTCGGTGTCGGTGACATGGATGCCGGAGGCGCCCTCGAGGAAGGTGCGGTCGGAGGTGCCGTGCACCTCCATCGCCTCCCAGGGGTGGAGCGTGTGGCGCCCGTCCCAGGCGCGCAGCCGGTCGAGGTTCCTGTCCCTGTCCGTGGTCGTCATCACACACCTTCCCTTCCGGTTCGTCGCGCGGTCCGGCATCACAGATATGAACGAACGTTCATTCAATGTCAAACCGCGGAGCCCCGACCCTTGTCTTTCCCGCCGGTCTGCGCGACTCCTGTCCAACCGCTCAGGCAGCGACGCGAGGGGAGGCACGGCAATGGCAGCAACGGAGGCCGCACCACGCAAGGCCCGCGACCTGACGAAGGAACGCCACCGCCTGGCGTTGATCGAGGCCACCGCCGACGCCATTGTCGAGCACGGCCTGCCCAATGTCTCGGTCAGCCGCATCCTCGAGCGCGCAGGGCTCTCGCGCGGCATGGTCAACCTGCATTTCCAGAGCAAGGCCAATCTCCTGGTGGAGGTCGTGCGGCACTATTCCGACGACTACGTGGCCCATTGGCAGGCGGCGATGGCGGCGGCGGGCCCGCGGCCGGAGGACCGGCTCCGCGCGCTCGTCGCCGCCGATTTCGACCCCTCCGTCCTCAACCGCCGGATGATGGCGGTCTGGATGGCCTTCCGGGGCGAGGCGCAGGTCTCGCCCGCCTACATGCCTTTCATCGACAGCCGCGACGCAAGGCTGAAGGCCGCCTTCACCGGGATCTGCGCCGAGCTTCGCGACGAAGGCCCCTACCCTTCGGTCGACCCCGACCTTGCGGCGACGGGGTTCATGGCGGTGCTGGAAGGGCTCTGGAACGACTTCCACCTCTACCCCGACCGGTTCGACCGCGACGCGGCGCGCGGGGTGGTGATGCACCTGGCCCGCGCCTTCTTCCCCCGGCATTTCGGCTGAGCCGCCCCCCGGCGCCCCCCCGGGCGGCGGAACGGGTCTTCCGCAACCTGCCGGGGCGCGGCTAGCATGGCCGCGCCCGGGCCCTGCAACGGGCCCGCAACCGGAGCCCGCCATGACCCCGCCTGACCTGATCCTCGTCAATGCCGACATCCGCACGATGGACCCGCATTTCCCCCGCGTCGGGGCGCTCGCCGTCCGGGGCGGCCGGGTGGCGGCGCTGGGGTCCGACGGCGAGATCCAGGCCCTCGCCGGTCCCGGCACCCGGGTGATCGACGCCGGCGGGCGGCTGGCGCTGCCGGGGTTCCACGACACCCACCTCCATGTCCAGGACGGCGGCCAGCACAGCGCCGAAAGCGCCGATCTCTCGGCCGCCCGCACGGTGGCGGAGTTGCAGGCGACGCTCGGTGGCTTCGCCGCCACCCATAGCCGCGACTGGGTCCTGGGCGGCTTCTACTATTCGGGCATCTTCGGCGACCACAACCTCAACCGGCAGGTTCTGGATGCCGCCGTCCCCGACCGTCCCTGCATGATCATGGCCTCGGATGGCCACAACGGCTGCATCAACTCGGCCGCCATCGCCCGCGTCGGGCTGACCGCCGCCACCCCCGATCCCGAGAATGGCCATTTCGTGAGGGACGCGGGCGGCGCGCCCACAGGTCTTCTCTACGAACGCGCGACCGCCTGGGTCGACGAACGGCGGCCCGCGCCCACCGACGACGATTATGCCGACGGCGTCCGCCTCGCCCAGGCCCATGCCAACGCGCACGGCCTGACCGGGCTGCTCGACGCCTCGGTCGAGGAGCGTCACGTCCGCGTCTACCGCCGGCTGGCAGAGGCGGGCGCGCTGACCGCGCGCATCCTCGCCACCGCGCGGATCGACCCGTCGGAGACCACCGCGGGCGCCGTCGCGCGGGTGGAGCGGCTGCGGCGCGCTTCTGCCTCGCCGATGTTCTCCGTCCATTCGGCCAAGTTCTTTCTCGACGGGGTGCTGGAAAACCGCACCGCGGCGATGATCGCGCCCTATGCCGACGCGGCCGGCGGCAACGCGGCGCTGATGTTCACCCCGGACCAGATCAACGACCTCTTCGTGGCCTTCGACGCAGCCCGCTTCCAGATCCACGCCCACGCGATCGGCGACCTCGCCGTGCGCGCGGCGCTCGACGGGATCGCCGCGGCGCGGGCGGCCAACGGCTTCTGGCCGGCCTGGCACCAGATCGCCCATGTCCAGTGCGTCGACCCTGCCGACCTGCCCCGCTTCGCCGCGCTCGGCGCCGTCGCCAACATCCAGCCGCTCTGGGCCCGCGCCGAGCCTTCGGTCACCGAGGTCGCGGTGCCGATGGTCGGCCCCGAGCGCGCCCGCTGGATCTACGCCTTCCGCTCGCTTCGCGACGCCGGCGCGATGCTGGCGCTTTCCAGCGACTGGACCGTCTCCACCCTCAACCCGTTCGAGATCATCGAGACCGCGATCACCCGCCAGCCGCCGCGCAAGGAGGGCACGCACGCGGCCTTCTTCCCCGAGGAGCGGCTGACGCTCGCCGAATGCGTCGAGGGCTACACGGTCAACGCCGCCATCGCCGGCTGGCGGGGGCACGAGACCGGGTCGCTGTCGGTCGGCAAATGGGCCGACCTGATCCTTCTGGACCGCGACATCTACGCCTGCAACCCCTACGACATCGGCGACACCCGGGTGATGCTGACGCTCCTGGCGGGGCGCGAGGTGCACGCAGCCTGACGGCGCTTGCACGCCGGGGGCGGCTCCTGTTTGCTCGGGGCAACCGGAGGACTCTCATGGCCGCCCCGCGGAACGTGTTGTTCGTGATCATCGACCAGTTGCGCGCCGATTGCCTGTTCGGCGGGCTGGCGGAGCACGCCGCGCTGCCGAACCTTCGCGCGCTGATGGCCGATGGCGTGACCTTCCGACGCCATTTCTCGGTCGCCAATCCCTGCGGGCCGTCGCGCGCCTCGATCCTGACCGGGCAATATGGGATGAACCACCGCTCTACCCGCAACGGCACGCCGCTGCCGGGCGACCTGCCGAACCTCGCCACCGAGGTGCGCAAGGCGGGCTGGCTGCCGCTGCTATTCGGCTATACCGACACGACCCGCGACCCGCGCGACCTGCCGCCGGGCGATCCGATGCTGCGAAGCTACGAACAGGTGATGCCCGGCTTCGTCGAGGCCTGCGAGATGCGGCTGGAGGAAAGCTGGCCCTGGCGGGCGCATCTGGCGGCGAAGGGCTACGCGGTGCCGCCCTACCCGGCGATCTACCGCCCCGCCGGCCCCCGCCCCGACGACCCCGCCTTTTACCGTGCCGAGGACAGCGACACCGCCTTCCTCACCGACCGGACGCTGGGCGAGATCCGGGTGCGGCCCGAGGGCTGGTTCGTGCACCTGACCTACCTCCGGCCGCATCCGCCCCTCGTCGCGCCGGCGCCCTGGAACCGCCTCCATGATCCCACCACCCTGCCCCTGCCGGTGCGCGGCGGGGAGGTCCGCCATCCGTTCATCGCGCCCGCCTGCGCGGCACGCCCGATCACCGGCACGGTCGAGGGCTTCCCCGATCTCGCGCCCAGCGACGAAAACGTGCGGATGCTCCGGGCGCTCTACCTCGGGCTCGCCGCCGAAGTCGACCATCACCTCGGCCGGATCATCGCCGACCTGAAGGGCCGCGGCCTCTACGACCGCACCCTGATCGTCGTCACCGCCGACCACGGCGAGATGCTCGGCGACCACCATGCCTGGGGGAAATCGACCTTCTACGATGCGGCCTGGCACATCCCGCTCGTCATCCGCGACCCGGGCGCTCCGGCGCGGGGGGCGGCGGTCGATCTGCCGACCGAGGCGGTTGACGTGACGCCGACGATCCTCGACTGCCTCGGGCTCGCGGTTCCCGAAACGATGGACGGCTGGAGCCTGAAACCCTTCCTGCACGGCGGGACGCCAAAGGCATGGCGCCGATACACCTTTTCGGAACTCGACTTCGGCGACCCGGTCGCGCCGACCGCCGTGCAGCTTGCGCTCGGCCTTCAGGCGGAGGAGGCGAACCTCGCCATCCTGCGCGGGGCCCGCCACACGCTGGTGCATTTCAACGGCGGCCTGCCGCCCCTGCTCTTCGATCATGCCGACGCGGGCGAAATGCGCGACATCGCCGGCGATCCGGCCGCGCAACCGGCGCTTCTGGAGATGACGCGCGCCATGCTCGACCACCGGATGCGCCATGCGGGCGGCCGCTTTGCCCGCACGATGGTGACGGGCGCGGGCGTCGCGGTGGGCGCCCGGTCGTGGTGACGGTCCCCGGCCCTTTCGGGCCACGTTCCCGTCCGGCGACGGAACCGGCAGCGTGATCCGTGTCAAGGACCGCGGGGCTCGCCTGGTCCAAGGAGAACCGATCACAGGAAGGAACCGGGGCGCATGACCCATCAGACCGAGGATCTCTCTGCCCTTCTCGACCGCGAGGCCAGGCGGCGTCATACCGGGCGCTGGTTCGCCGCAGCGCTCGTCTTGGCTGTGCTCGCCGGCGGCACGCTCTGGTGGTGGCTTGGCGGCAGCGGCACCGCAGGCCCGGCCTATGTCACCGAACCGGTCACCCGCGGGGCCCTGACGGTGACTGTCGTCGCCACCGGCACGGTGCAGCCGACCCGGCAGGTCGAGGTTTCGTCGGAACTGTCCGGCACGCTCGTCTCGGTCGAGGCCGATTACAACGACCGGGTCGCGGCGGGCGATGTCCTCGCCCGGCTCGACGACACCAAGCTCCGTGCCCAGGTCGCCAATTCCGAAGCAGCCCTCGTCGCCGCCAGGGCCCGCGTCGACCAGGCGCAGGCGAGCCTCGATCAGGCGCAGTCGAACTACGAGGCGCGCGGCCGGCTCGACCGGCTCGGCACGACCTCGCGGCTCGACTTCATCGGCTACGAGGCCACATACAAGGGCGCGAAGGCCGCGCTCGAGATCGCGCGGGCCGACGTGACGCTCGCCGAGGCGGCCGCCTCCTCGGTCCGTTCCGATCTGGACAAGACGCTGATCCGCTCGCCGATCACCGGCGTGGTGCTCGACCGCGCCGCCGATCCCGGCAAGATCGTCGCCTCCTCGCTCAATGCGCCGACGCTCTTCACCATCGCCGAGGACCTCGCGGCGATGGAGCTCAGGGTCGACGTCGACGAGGCCGACATCGGCAAGGTCGAGGTCGCCAATCCGGCGCGCTTCACCGTCGACGCCTATCCCGGCCGCGCCTTCGGCGCGACAATCACCGAGGTGCGCTTCGCGCCCGAGGCGACCGAGGGCGTGGTCACCTACAAGGCGATCCTGGCCGTCGACAACGCCGACCTGGCGCTCCGCCCCGGCATGACCGCGACCGCCACGATCACGGTGGCCGAAATCGCCGACGCGCTCCAGGTGCCGAACGCGGCGCTGCGCTATGCGCCGCCTCAGGTGGCCGAGGACGAGGGCGGCAACGGCGGCGGGCTTATCGGCCTGATCATGCCGCGCCGGCCGGGCGCAGAAACTCCGGCCACCGCGACCGGCCACGCCGTCTGGGTGCTGCGGGGCGGCAGCCCCGTGGAAGTGCCCGTCGAGACCGGGGCCAGCGACGGCAGGCACACCGTCGTCACCGGAGGAGAGATTGCCGAGGGCGATGCGGTCGTCACCGACCAGACCGAGGCGCGCTGAGATGGGCGGCGGGCCGGCACGGGCGCCCTTGATCGAGCTTCGCGGCATCCGGCGCAGCTACGGCACCGGCGAGGCGGAGGTGCGCGCGCTCGACGGCGTCGACCTGACGATCCGGAAGGGCGAATTCGTGGCGATCATGGGCGCCTCGGGCTCGGGCAAGTCGACGGCGATGAACATCATCGGCTGCCTCGACCGGCCGACCTCGGGCAGCTACCGCTTCGAGGGCCACGACGTGTCGGGCCTGAGCCGCGACCAGCGGGCGCTGATCCGCCGCCACAGCCTCGGCTTCGTCTTCCAGGGCTTCAACCTCCTGCCGCGGACCAGCGCGCTCGAAAACGTCGAGCTTCCGCTCATCTACAAGGGCATGGGCCGCGCCGAACGGGCGGCCCGTGCGGGCGCGGCGCTGGCGAAGGTCGGTCTTCAGGGGCGCGAGCACCACGACCCGTCCGAACTCTCCGGCGGCCAGCAGCAGCGGGTGGCGATCGCCCGGGCGCTGGTCAGCGAGCCGGCGGTGATCCTTGCCGACGAGCCCACCGGCAACCTCGACACCCGCCGTTCGCGCGAGATCATGGACCTGCTCGTCCGCCTCAACCGCGAGGACGGCATCACCATCGTCATGGTCACCCACGAGGAGGACATGGCCGCCTATGCCGGCCGCCTTGTCACCTTCATCGACGGCCGCATCGCCTCCGACAGGAGCACGGGCCAGAGCGAGGGCCAGAGCGAGGGCCAAACCACGTCCGCACACGGGGACGCACAAGGGGGCGTGCAAGAGGCCGCGCGGGGGACCGCGCCATGATCGGCGAGACCGTCCGCCTTGCCATCCAGGCGATCCTCAGGAACGCGCTCCGCTCGTTCCTCACCGTGCTCGGCATCGTCATCGGCGTGGCGGCGGTCATCGCGATGGTGACGATCGGCAAGGGCTCGTCCGACCAGGTGACGGCGAGCGTCGCGAGCCTCGGCACCAACGTGCTGATCCTGCGCCCCGGCCGGGCCATGATGGGCCCCGGCGTGCGCGACGACGCGGCCGCGTTCCGGCTTGCCGATGCCGAGGCGCTGAGCGGGCTTTCCGTGACAGGCGCGGCCGCCCCGGTCGCCTCCTCCACCCTCACCGCCGTCTATGGCAATGCCAACAGCACGACGCTGGTGACCGGCTCGGACATGGCCTATCTCGACGTTCTCAACTGGCCCGTCGTCCGCGGCCGCGGCTTCACCGCGGCAGAGGAACGCTCGGGCGCCGCGGTCTGCGTCATCGGCGAGACGGTGCGCCAGAAGCTCTTCGGCAACACCGACCCGACCGGCGAGACGATCCGGCTGAAATCGGTCTCCTGCGAGGTCATCGGGCTGTTGCAGGTGAAGGGCGCCTCGACCTTCGGCCAGGACCAGGACGACACGATCCTCGCGCCGATCCGGATGCTGCAGCGGCGGATTTCGGGAAGCACGGACGTCGCCTCGATCCGCCTCGCCCTCGCCCCCGGCGTCACCAGCGACCGCGGCATCCGGGAGATCGAGGCGCTGATGCGCGAACGCCGTCGTATCGGCATCGGCGAGGAGGACGATTTCTCGGTCACCGACATGGCCGAAATCTCGTCGATGCTGACCGGGATCAACAACGTCCTGACCGGGCTGCTGTCGGCGGTGGCGGCGGTCAGCCTGCTGGTCGGCGGCATCGGCATCATGAACATCATGCTGGTCTCGGTCACCGAACGGACGCGCGAGATCGGCATCCGCCTTGCCGTGGGCGCGCAGGCGCGGCAGGTGCTGATGCAGTTCCTGATCGAGTCGGTGGTGCTTTCGCTCATCGGCGGGCTGATCGGCATCGTGGTGGGCCTCGCGCTGGCCTATGTCGCGGCACAGTTCATGGCGATTCCCTTCGCGCCCAGCCTGTCGGTCATCCTTCTGGCCTTCGTCTTCTCGGCCGTCGTGGGCGTCGTCTTCGGTTATTTCCCGGCCCGCTCGGCGGCGCGGCTCGACCCGATCGAGGCGCTCCGCTATCAATGACCCGGCGGGTGCCGGCTTGACCAAGATCAACGGCCAGGGCCGCGCAATCCGCGATCCTGTGGCAAGACCGGCCGAGGAGGTGGATGATGACCCGCGACGCTCGAAATCTGATCTGGTTCGACGAGGTCGCCCGCGGCGACGTGGCGCTCGTCGGCGGCAAGAACGCCTCGCTCGGCGAGATGACGGCGGCGCTCGCCGCGAAGGGCATCCGGGTGCCGCCCGGCTTCGCCACCACGGCGGCCGCCTTCCGCAGCTTCCTCGCCGCCAACCGGCTGGACGAGGTGATTGCCGGACGGCTCGCCGCCCTCGACGCCGGCCGGACCGATCTCGCCTCGGCGGGCCGGGCGATCCGCGAGGCGATCACCGGCGCCGACTGGCCCGAAGGGATCGCGGCCGAGATTCGCGCCGCCTATGCCGAGCTGGCACGGCGCACCGGCCGCGACAGCCCCGCCGTCGCCGTCCGTTCCTCCGCCACCGCCGAGGACCTGCCCGACGCGAGCTTCGCCGGCCAGCAGGAAACCTTCCTCAACATCACCGGCGAAGGGGCGCTTCTCGACGCCTGCCGGCGCTGCTTCGCCTCGCTCTACACCGACCGCGCGATCACCTACCGCACGCTCAAGGGCTTTGCGCACGAGAAGGTCGCGCTCTCGGTCGGCGTGCAGCTCATGGTCCGGTCCGACCTCGGCGGCGCCGGGGTGATGTTCTCGATCGACACCGAGACGGGATTCGACAGGGTGGTGCTGATCAACGCCGCCTGGGGGCTGGGCGAGAACGTCGTGCAGGGCGCCGTCACCCCCGACGAATACCAGGTCTACAAGCCCTTCCTCGCGCAGGAGGGGCTGGCGCCGATCCTCGCCAAGACCCTTGGCGGCAAGGAACGGAAGATGATCTACGCCAAGGGCGCCGCACGGCCCACGCGCAACGTCCCCACCTCGCTGGCCGAACGCGAGAGCTTCGTGCTGTCCGACGCGGAAATTCTCGGCCTCGCCCGTCAGGCCGTGCTGATCGAGGACCATTACCGCCAGCCGATGGACATGGAATGGGCCAGGGACGGCGAGACGGGGGAGATCTACATCGTCCAGGCCCGGCCCGAGACGGTGCAGTCGCGCCTGAGCGCCGCCGCCTTCCGCAGCTATGCGGTGACGGCGAAGGGGCCGGTGCTGGCGCGGGGCCTCAGCGTCGGCGCGGCGGTGGCGACGGGAGAGGTCTGCCTGCTCGAGTCGGCCGCCGACATCGACCGCTTCGTCGATGGCGCGGTGCTCGTCACCTCGACCACCGACCCCGACTGGGTGCCGGTGATGAAGCGGGCGGCTGCGATCGTCACCGACCACGGCGGACGCACCTCGCACGCCGCCATCGTCAGCCGCGAGCTGGGCCTGCCGGCGATCGTCGGCGCAGGAGACGCCACCCGCGTGCTCCACGACGGGCAGGAGGTGACGGTGTCCTGCGCCGAGGGCGAACAGGGCTTCGTCTATGCCGGTGCCGCCGAGGTGACGGTCGAGGACATCAGGCTCGATGCCGTGCCGGCGACGAAAACCAAAGTGATGCTG
This sequence comes from Albidovulum sp., assembly GCA_030837825.1. GTDB lineage: Bacteria > Pseudomonadota > Alphaproteobacteria > Rhodobacterales > Rhodobacteraceae > Albidovulum. Next base: position 11,830 of record JAUQYB010000062.1, on the reverse strand, counting down.
AACCTCGCCAATCCCGCCGCCGCGGCGCGCTGGTGGCGGCTTCCGGTGGACGGCGTCGGGCTGGCGCGGATGGAATTCGTCGTCACCAACGCGGTGAGGGTCCATCCGCTGGCCCTGACCCGCTACGCGGAGTTGACCGACCCCGATGTCCGGGCTGCGATCGACCGGCTGACCCGCGGCCACGCCCGGCGCGAGGACTATTTCGTCGAGACGCTGGCGATGGGCCTGTCGCGCATCGCCGCCACCTGGTTTCCGCACCCCGTCATCGTGCGGATGAGCGATTTCAAGACCAACGAATATGCCGAGCTTCTGGGCGGTCGCACCTTCGAGCCGGCCGAGGAAAACCCGATGATCGGCTTCCGCGGCGCCTCGCGCTATTATTCCGACGCCTACCGCGACGGCTTCGCGCTGGAATGCCGGGCGATCCGGCGGCTGCGCGAGGCGATGGGCTTCACCAACGTCATCGTGATGATCCCGTTCTGCCGCTCGCCCGAGGAGGCGGACCGGGTGCTGGAGGAGATGGCCGCGAACGGGCTGAGGCGCGGCGAGAACGGGCTTGAGGTCTATGTCATGTGCGAAATCCCCTCGAACGTGATCCTGGCCGAGGACTTCGCCAGACGCTTCGACGGCTTCTCGATCGGCTCCAACGACCTGACCCAGCTCACGCTCGGGGTGGATCGTGACAGCGAGGCGCTGGCGCATCTCTTCCGCGAACGCGATCCGGCGGTGCTGTGGATGATCCGCACGGTGATCGAGCGGGCCCATGCGGCGGGGGCGAAGGTCGGGCTCTGCGGCCAGGCGCCGTCGAACGACCCCGACTACGCCCGGCTTCTGGTCGAGGCGGGGATCGACTCGATCTCGGTGACGCCCGACAGCTTCCTTGCCGTCAAGCGCCACGTCGCCGCCGCCGAGGGCAAGGGCTGAGCGGACCGGCGGCGCTCTCCGGCCTCTCCGGCGTCCCCGGCGCGGGCCGGCCGTTTTGTGCCGCTTTTGGGCTGGCGAAGCGCCCCCCTCGCGGTGCAGAGTGACGCCGCAGACGTTACGGAGGATCATCATGCGGACGCGGGCGGCGGTTGCGGTTCAGGCGGGCAAGCCCCTGGAAATCATGGAAGTCAACCTCGCCGGCCCGAAGCCCGGTGAGGTCCTGGTGGAGATCAAGGCCACCGGCATCTGCCACACCGACGAGTTCACGCTCTCGGGTGCCGACCCCGAGGGCCTCTTTCCGGCGATCCTCGGGCACGAGGGGGCGGGGGTGGTGGTCGAGGTCGGCGCGGGCGTGACCAGCGTGAAGAAGGGCGACCACGTGATCCCGCTCTACACGCCGGAATGCCGAACCTGCCCGTCCTGCCTCAGCCAGAAGACCAACCTCTGCACCGCAATCCGCGCGACGCAAGGCAAGGGCGTGATGCCCGACGGCACCTCGCGGTTCACCACGCTCGATGGCGATCCGATCCTGCACTACATGGGCTGCTCGACGTTTTCCAACTACACCGTGCTGCCGGAGATCGCGGTCGCGAAGGTGCGCGAGGACGCGCCCTTCGACAAGATCTGCTCCATCGGCTGCGGCGTGACCACCGGGATCGGCGCGGTGATCAACACCGCCCAGGGGGAGATCGGGGCGAAGGCGGTGGTCTTCGGCCTCGGCGGCATCGGGCTCAACGTCATCCAGGGGCTCAGGCTCGCCGGCGCCGACATGATCATCGGGGTGGACCTCAACCCCGCCAAGGTGCCGATGGCCGAACGCTTCGGCATGACCCATTTCCTCAACCCCAAGGAGGTGGACAATGTCGTGGCCGAGATCGTCAACATGACCAAGACCCCCTTCGACCAGATCGGCGGGGCGGACTACAGCTTCGACTGCACCGGCAACGTCAAGGTGATGCGCGACGCCCTGGAATGCACCCACCGCGGCTGGGGCCAGTCGATCATCATCGGCGTGGCGGCGGCCGGCGCCGAGATCCAGACCCGCCCGTTCCAGCTTGTCACCGGACGGGTGTGGAAGGGCACCGCCTTCGGCGGCGCGCGGGGCCGCACCGACGTGCCGAAGATCGTCGACTGGTACATGGACGGCAAGATCGAGATCGACCCGATGATCACCCACACGCTGAAGCTCGACGAGATCAACAGGGGCTTCGACCTGATGCACCGGGGCGAGTCGATCCGCTCGGTCGTGGTCTACTGATGGCGCGGGAGGACACCCGCCTGCTCGCCGTCCTGATCGACGCCGACAACGTCTCGGCCGCCCATGCCGAGGCGATCCTCGCCGAGATCGCGACGCTCGGCGAGCCGGGGCTCAGGCGGGTCTACGGCGACTGGTCGAGTGCGGCGCTTTCCAACTGGAAGAAGAAGGCGCGCGACCTCGGCCTCGTCATGCACCAGCAGTCGGCCAACACCAGGGGCAAGAACGCCAGCGACATCGGCCTGGTGATCGACGCGATGGACATCCTGCACGGCGGCCGGTTCGACGCCTTCGTGCTGGTCTCCTCCGACAGCGACTTCACCCGGCTGGCCAGCCGCATCCGCGAGGACGGGCGCGAGGTCTTCGGTATCGGCGAGGCGCGCACGCCCGAGGCACTGCGCAACGTCTGCAACCGCTTCATCCGGATCGAGAACATCGTCGGCCAGGCCCCGGGCGACACCACACAGGCCCCAGCCGCTGCGGGTCCGGCCGCCGGCGCCGAGCCCGCCGCGCCAGCCAAGGAAAATCCGACGCGCGCCGTGCCCCTGGTGCGCGAGGCGATGCGCCGGATCGACCCCGACCAGAACGACTATTCGCTCGGCCAGCTCGGCCAGGCCCTTGTCCAGCTTCACCCCGACTTCGATTCCCGCACCTACGGCAGCGCGAAACTGTCGGACCTCCTGCGCAAGCTCGCGCCCTTCGAGGTGGTCAAGGGGCCGAACGGCAACCTCTATGTCCGCGACCGGGCCTGACCGTCAGCGGCGCCCCGGCCCGCGCCTGACGCTGAGCGGATTTCTGGTCTGCCGCACGCTCGAGGAGGCCGACCGTGTCGCGGCACTCTTGCCCGAACACACGCGGCTCAGCCGCGCCGAGGCCGGGTGCCTCAGGTTCGAGGTCTGGCGCTCGCAGGCCGATCCCTGCCGCTTCGCGGTAAGCGAATGCTTCCGCGACCGGGCGGCCTTCGAGGCGCATCAGGCCCGCGCGGCCACGACGGTCTGGGCACGCGCGACGAAGGGCATCCCGCGCGACTACGTGATCCGCGCAGAGGGCGAGGACGGGAGCCAGCCCCCCGGCGATCAACTGCCGTAGACGGCGCGGACGTAGCCGGTGGTCTCGCGGTAGGGCGGGATGCCGCCGTGCTTCTGCACCGCCTCGGGGCCGGCGTTGTAGGCCGCCAGCGCCAGCTTCCAGTCGCCGAAGCGGTCATACATCATCCTGAGGTAGCGCGCGCCGCCGTCGAGGTTGTCGTGCGGGTCGGTCGCATTGACGCCGAGCCGCCGGGCGGTGGCCGGCATCAGTTGCGCGAGCCCCGTGGCTCCCTTGTGGGAGGTCGCGTTGGGGTTCCAGCCCGATTCCTGCTGGACAAGGCGCAGGAACAGGTCCTCGGGCACGCCGTGGCGCCGTGCTGCCTCGCGCGCCGCGTCGAGGTAGAGGCCACGATAGCGGCCTGAATAGGAGGGCAGCGCCGCGGCGGCGGTGCCGGCCTTGCCATGCGGCGTGAGCCGGACCGAGGCCGAGTATTGCGTGGCGGCACGGGTGTCGAGCACGGAGGTCTGCTTGTGGAACATCGCCAGGCGCGAAGACGACGACGGCGATCGCGACAGTGTCAGCCCCTCGGCCTCCGCCGTTCCGGCATCCATGCCGGCCGCCAATCCGGCGGCCAGGATGCAGATCCTGGAAATACGCATCTGTCCCCCACGGTTTTCGCGCCGGACTATACCCGAATCCCGCCCGCTTTCCAGCCCCGCGGCACGCCTCTCAGGCGCCGGTCCGGGCGGTTTCAGGCCCGGGTCGCGCGGCGCGCGCGCCGGGCGGCGCGACCGGGCCGCCCAGGAGCTCCTCGATGAGGAGGTTGACGAGCTGTGTCCGCCCGGGAACCCCGGCCTTGCGGTAGATCGCGTTCAGATGCGTCTTCACCGTGCCCTCGGCCGAGCCGCGCAGCCCGGCGATTTCGGCGATGGTGAAGCCCTTGATGGCAAAGCGCGCGACATCGGCCTCCGAGGGCGTCAGCCCCCAGTCGCCGAAATAGCCCTCCATCACCTCGTGGAGCGCGCCCGAGGCCACCGAAAGCGCCCGGTCCGCCTCGGCCTGCCGCTTCAGGAGCCGGGTGAGATAGGCCGCCTCGAACAGGATCGCGGCAACGAGGCTGATGTTGGCGAGGAGTTCGATCAGGTGATGCCAGTTGGCCCAGCCGCCGCTCGGCTCCTCCAGGTAGTCGTTGATGATGTCGACCAGGAAGAAGGCGGCACAGGCGCCCTGAACCAGCATCAGGCCAACAAGGGCCGCCGCCGTGGTCCGCTGCGGTTTCGATGCTCGGTCCATTCCAGACTCCTGTCCGCGGGCACCGCTTCTTAGCCCGTCGCTGCGGAATCGGGAAGCGGGATCGCGACCGGATTTCCCGGGGCGCGGCGGGCGGGTTCGCACGACCGCAGCGGGCCGCGATTAGCGGATTATTAACCACGGGCGCTTTTCTTGGCCCGGCCCGGATGCTCTAACGGGGCGAATGGAATCGAGAGGAGGTCCGCGATGGCGGGGTCGGTGAACAAGGTCATTCTGGTGGGCAATCTCGGCCGCGATCCCGAGGTGCGGTCGTTTCCGAACGGCGGCAAGGTCTGCAACCTGCGGATCGCGACATCGGAGTCCTGGCGCGACCGCAACACCGGCGAGCGCAAGGAACGCACCGAGTGGCATTCGGTCGCGATCTTCAACGAGAACCTCGCCAAGATCGCCGAGCAGTATCTGAAGAAGGGCTCGAAGGTCTATGTCGAGGGGCAACTCGAAACCCGCAAGTGGCAGGACCAGTCCGGCGCCGACCGCTATACGACCGAGGTCGTGCTGAGGCAGTTCCGGGGCGAGCTGACGCTGCTTGACGGCCGCGATGGCGGCGGATCGGGCGGCGGCGGCTTCGAGGACGATCGCGGCGGCTATGGCGGCAGCGGCGGTTCGGGCGGCAGCCAGGGCGGCGGTTCGGGCGGCGGTTCGGGCGGCGGCCGCTCCGACCTCGACGACGAGATTCCGTTCTGAGCCGCGCGGTTTGCCGGCGGGTTGCGCCGGTGGTTGTGCCGGTGGTTGTGCCGGTGGGGGCGCTGCCCCCACATCCCCGGGGTATTTTCGCACCGAAGAATGAGCGGCGCCCGCGGGGCAGAGGCTGACCGGCGCGGCTCCGAAGGGGTGCGGTCAGCGCCCGGCGAGCGCGTCCTCGAGAAGCCGCAGCACGGCATCGCCGGGAACGTCGTCGGCGACGAAGGCCTCACCGATCCCGCGGGCGAGGACGAAGCGCAGCCGGCCGTCCACCACCTTCTTGTCCTGCGCCATGAAGGACAGAAGCCCCTCCGGCCCCGGCAGGTCGCCCGGTATGTCGGCAATGTCCACCTTCATCCCCATCGCCCGAAGATGCGCGCGGACGCGGCTCGGCGCCTCCTGGCTGCACAGGCCGAGCCGCTGCGACAGCTCGAACGCCAGCGCGCAGCCGATCGCCACGCCCTCGCCGTGCAGGAGCCGGGTGGAATAGCCGGTGGCCTTCTCCAGCGCGTGACAGAAGGTGTGGCCGAGGTTGAGAAGCGCGCGGTCGCCCTCCTCGGTCTCGTCGCGCTCGACGATCCGCGCCTTCATCGCGACCGAGTGGCGCACCGCCGCCTGACGCGCTGTCCGGTCGCCCAGGGCGAGCGCGGGGCCGTTCGCCTCAAGCCAGCCGAAGAAGGCGGCATCGCCGAGAAGCCCGTATTTCACCACCTCGCCGTAGCCCGACAGGAAATCGCGCGCGGGCAGGGTTTCGAGCACCGCGATGTCGGCGAGGACGAGCGAGGGCTGGTGGAAGGCGCCGATCAGGTTCTTGCCGTGGACCGAGTTGATGCCGGTCTTGCCGCCGACCGAACTGTCGACCTGCGCCAGGAGCGTCGTCGGGATCTGCACGAAGCGGACGCCGCGGCGGAGCACGGCGGCGGCAAAGCCGGCGAGGTCGCCGATCACCCCGCCGCCGAGGGCGACGACGATGTCGCGCCGCTCCACCTTCTTGGCCAGAAGCCAGTCGACGGCGCGGGAAAACTCGGGCCAGCCCTTGGTCGCCTCGCCCGCCGGCAGCGCGAGCGAGGCCATCTCGATGCCCCGGAGCCCGTCGCGGAGCGCCTCGAGATGGAGCCCCGCCACCGTCTCGTCGGTCAGGACCGCGACGCGCGGGCGCACCAGCAGCGGCGCGATCTCCTCGCCGGCGCGGGCCAGAAGCCCCGCGCCGATGCGCACCTCGTAGCTGCGCGGCCCGAGGTCCACCCGGACGCGGTCCACCCGGACGCAATCGGTCCCGTCGGTCATGTCGTCTCCAGTATGTCGGGCCGGGCGGAAAGCGCGGAAAGCACCTTCGCGGCCATGTCCTCGATCGAATAGTCGGGCGCCGCCTCGACCGTCACCTGCGCCAGCGCATAGACCGGCTCGCGCGCCGCCAGAAGCCCGGCGAGCGTCGCCCTAGGGTCGGGCGTGCGCAGGAGCGGGCGCGTGGTCTTGTGCCGGACCCGCTGCCACAGGAGGTCGAGATCGGCCTTGAGCCAGACCGCCACCCCCTTCTCGGCGATGATCGCGCGGTTGGCCGGGGCGAGGAAGGCGCCGCCGCCGGTCGACAGGATGCAGGGCGGGCCCGACATCAGCCGGGTCAGCACCTCGGTCTCGCGCGCGCGGAAGCATACCTCGCCGTCGCGCTGGAAGATCTCGGACACGCTCCTGTTGGCGGCCCGCTCGATCGCCTCGTCGGAGTCGAGGAACGGAACGCCCAGCAACCGCGCGAGCGCAGTGCCGACCGCGGTCTTGCCCGCGCCCATCATGCCGATCAGCGCGACCGTCTTCCTGAGCCTGAACGCCACCCGGTTCCTTCCTGCCGCCCCGGCCGTCGAGGCGAAGCCCCGCCTAGCCGGAAAACTTTCTGCCCTCAATGGCGTGAACTCGCCGCAAAAGCCGTATATAGGATAATTCCGGTTGTGTGAGGGGTTTCTCGATTTGGCCTTGACGCGTGACCGGCATCCAGAGGCAGGGCCGGACAAGAACAACGAACAAGAAGACGGCAGGACGACATGTTGCGCATTCTCAAGCTGCTTTTCCTTCTCGCGGTGCTGGGCTTTGCCGGCCTTGCGGGATATGCCTATCTGGGCGACATGGCGCCCGAGCAGAGCGAAGTCAGGACACCGGTTCAACTGGATGTGCAGCAGTAGGGCACTGATCCTCCTTTCTGTCGTCCTGGCTGCGGGCTTGCCGCTGCGCGCCGAAACGCCGGTCGAGGAGCCGCTGTCGGCGATCGACTGGCTGTCGCGTTCGGTGGCGACGCCCGCCGCCATGCCGCCGCGGCCGGTGATCCCGGCCGAACCGCCGGTGACCTCGGGCGTCTCCAGCGCGCCGATCACGATGGTGCCGATCGACGGCCCGTCGCTCGACGCGATCGGCCTCAGTTCCGTCGCCCGGACCGGGCTGCCGCGGACCCTGTGGGGCACCACCGCCTCGGCCGATCTCGCCCGGATGATCCGCACCGAACGGGTGGACACGCTGCCGGCGGTCCAGTCGCTGCTCTACACGCTCTTGCTGGCGGAGCTGACCCCTCCAGCCGATTCCGACGGCCAGGGCACGCTCTACCTCGCGCGGATCGACAAGCTTCTCGATCTCGGCGCGCTCGATCCGGCGCTGTCGCTTCTGGAACTGGCCGACAATCCGCCGCCCGAGGTCTTCCGCCGCTGGTTCGACGTGGCGCTTCTGACCGGCGAGGAGGATCGCGCCTGCGAGGTGATGCGCAAGACGCCCGGCATCTCGCCGACCTTTCCGGCCCGGGTCTTCTGCCTCGCCCGCGGCGGCGACTGGAACGCCGCGGCGCTCTCGCTCAGGACTGGCGAGACGCTCGGCTACATCGAGCCCGAGATGGTGCCGCTTCTCGAACGCTTCCTCGATCCGGCGCTGGCCGACGAGGCGCCCGACCTGCCCGAGCCCGCCCGCCCCTCGCCGCTGGTGCTGCGGCTGATGGAGGCGATCGGCCAGCCGCTCCAGACCTCGACCCTGCCGCTCGCCTTCGCCCAGGCCGACCTCAGATCGAACGCCGGCTGGAAGACCCGGCTCGAGGCGGCCGAACGCCTTGCCCGCACCGGCGCGATCGAGCCGAACCTGCTTCTCGGCCTCTATACCGAACGGCAGGCAGCCGCCTCGGGCGGGGTTTGGGAAAGGGTGCGCGCGATCCAGGCGCTCGACGCGGCGATCGGCGCGGGCGACCGCAAGGCGACCGCGCTTGCCCTTTCGGCCGCCTGGCGCCAGATGACCGATGTCGAGCTTGAGGTGCCGTTCGCGGCGCTTTACGGCCAGGCGCTTTCGGGCCTTGCCCTTGACGGCGAGGCCGGCGCGCTCGCCTTCCGGATCGGGCTTCTCTCCGACGGGTTCGAGGCCGTCGCCCGCGCGCGCAAGCCGGCAGATGGTGACGAGGCGTTCCTGATCGGCCTTGCCGAGGGCGACGCCAGCGGAACCGTGCCGCCCGACCAGATGGGCGCAGCGATCCAGGCCGCCTTCGCCGCCGCCCCCTCCCCGGCGCCGGAACTCAAGGCGCTTGAGGACGAACACCGCACCGGCGAGGCGCTGCTGCGGGCCATCGACCAGATCACCGACGGCGCCCGCGGCGACCTGCGCGCGGTCACCGAGGGGCTGGTGTTCCTGCGCCATGTCGGGCTGGAGACGACGGCGCGGCGCGCGGCGCTGGAGCTTGTCCTGCTCGAGCGGCGGGGCTGAGATGCCCCGCGGCGCCCTCGACCGCGACGCCGCGCGCTGGATATCGGCCTTTCTCGAAGCCCAGGCGGCAGAGATCGGAGCCGCGCGCAACACGCTTCTGGCCTATGGGCGCGACCTGAAGGATTTCGCCGGCTGGCTCGGCCGCCGCGGCCTTGATTTCGCCGGCGCCGCCCGGGCCGACGTCGAATCCTATCTCGTCGCCTGCGAGGCCGGTGGCCTGTCCCGCGCCACCCGGGCCCGCCGGCTTTCGGCGGTTCGCCAGCTCTACCGCTTCGCCTACGACGAGGGCTGGCGCGCCGACAATCCCGCGATCCAGATCGCCGGGCCGGCGAAGGCGCGCGCCCTGCCGAAGGTGCTGACCGTCGACGAGGTCGAACGCCTTCTCGCTGCCGCTCGCGCCGGCGGAAGGCAGCCGGTCGAGCGGCTTCGCAACACCTGCCTGATCGAGCTTCTCTATGCCACCGGCATGCGGGTGAGCGAGCTTGTCTCGCTGCCCGTCAGCGCCGCCCGCGGCGATCCGGCCATGCTCCTGGTGCGCGGCAAGGGCGGCAAGGAACGGATGGTGCCGCTGTCGGCCCCGGCCCGGGAAGCGCTCGCCGCCTGGCTGACGGCTCGCGACCGGGCGGAGGAGACGGCCCGGGCCGAGACCGGCGCGCCGCCGTCCAGGCATCTCTTTCCCGCGCGGGGGGCCGAGGGGCATCTGACGCGGCAGGCGTTCCACGGGCTTTTGAAGGATTTCGCGGTGGCGGCCGGCATTTCGCCCGCGCGCGTCACCCCCCATGTGCTGCGCCATGCCTTCGCCACCCATCTCCTCGCCGGGGGGGCCGACCTCAGGGTGATCCAGACGCTGCTCGGGCACGCCGATCTCTCCACCACCGAAATCTACACCCATGTGCTCGACGAGCGGCTGCGCGCGCTGGTGCTCGACCACCATCCGCTGGCGCGGGACTGAGGCGCCGGGCGCGTCGCCGCTTGAAGGCGGGCCCCGGCTTGCCCATAACGGACGGAACCACAGGGAAATCAGGCGATGGGCACCGACGTCATCCTCGATACCGCATTCTGGCTGACCGCGGGGGCGATCCTCGCGCTTCTCCTGATGTCGGCCTTCTTCTCCGGCTCGGAGACCGCGCTGACCGCGGCCTCGCGCGGCAAGCTGCGGGCCCAGGCCGACAAGGGCAATGCGGGCGCGGAGATCGCGCTCGCGGTGAAGGAGGACAGCGAGCGGCTGATCGGCGCCATCCTTCTGGGCAACAACGTGGCCAACATCCTGTCGGCCTCGCTCGCCACAGCACTCTTCTCCCGCGTGCTGGGGGCGAACGGGGTGGCGGTCGCCACCCTGGTGATGACGGCGCTCGTGCTGATTTTCGCGGAGGTGCTGCCCAAGACCTACGCCATTACCGCGCCCGAAGCTGCGGCGGCGCGGCTGGCGCGGCCGGTCCAGGTGCTCATCCGCGTCCTCAGCCCGATCGTGTCGCTGGTCCGGCTGATCGTCCGCGGCATCCTGATGCTCTTCGGGGTCAGGACCGACCCCGACAGCCAGGTGCTGTCGTTCCGCGAGGAGATCATCGGCGCGCTCGCCATCGGCCATTCGACCGGCACCGTGCAGAAGGAGGACCGCGACCGGCTTCTCGGCGCGCTCGACCTCTCGGACCGCACGGTGGAGGAGATCATGCGTCACCGCAGCCAGATCCAGATGCTCGACGCCGACGCCGCGCCCGATGCGCTGATCACCCAGGTGCTGGCCTCGCCCCACACCCGCCTGCCGCTTTTCCGCGGCGAGCGGGAGAATGTCGTCGGCGTCATCCACGCAAAGGACCTGCTGCGCGCCGTCGAGAGGTTCCTGCGCACCGGCGACGGCAAGCTCGACTCGGTCTCCGACCTCGAGATCCTGAGCGTGGCGATGCCGCCCTATTTCGTCCCCGAGACCACGCCGCTCGACGAGCAGATGCGCGAGTTCCTCAAGCGGCGCACCCATTTCGCGCTGGTCGTCGACGAATACGGCGGGCTGCGCGGCCTGATCACCCTCGAAGACATCATCGAGGAGATCGTGGGCGAGATTACCGACGAATTCGATCTCGACGCCGAGCATCCCTTGAAGCGCACCGATGCCGGCGACTGCATCGTCGACGGCGCGATGACGATCCGCGACCTCAACCGTGCGACCGACTGGATGCTGCCCGACGACGAGGCCAACACCGTCGCCGGCCTCGTCATCCACGAGGCGCAGATGATCCCCAGCGAAGGCCAGGTGTTTTCCTTCCACGGCTTCCGCTTCGAGGTGGTGGCGCGGAAGGAGAACCGCATCACCCGGCTGAAGATCCGGCCGCTGTGACCGCCCCGGTCACGCCGGCGTCTGCTGGTGCGAGATGAGTCGCCAGCCGTCGCCGTCGCGGACATAGGTGGAGGCGCAGAGCATGGTGCGGATCGCCTCGCCCTCGCGCTCGGCCTCGGCCCGGTAGGCGAGCACCGCGACGTTGCCGCGCAGGGTCAGCGTCCGGTCCGCCATCACCACCGACCGCCAGCGCGGCGCGCCGGCGACGCCTTCGGTGATCCGCTCGCCCTGGAGGATGCCGGCGGGATAGGGAAAGACCATGATCGCGCCGTCGGCCATCCGGCTGCGAAAGGTCTCCGCCCCGCCGAGCCAGAACCCTTCCTCGAGCCGCCAGAGTTCGTCTTCCGCCTGGTCCATCGCCACCTCCGCCGGGTCCGCCCGTCCGTTCGCTCTCGGCCAACGCGGGCGGCGGCGGCGGGGTTCCGGCGGGGCCAGGGGACGGGGCGGGAAGGGCGACGATCCCGACCGTCGCCCTCCCGCACCGGCTCAGATGATGATCAGATCGCTGTCGGCCAGCCCGGCGGCGCCGAGGCCCGCCAGCGTGATCATGCCGCCGCCGAAGTCGAAGACGAGGTCGG
>JAUQYB010000061.1 GCA_030837825.1 Albidovulum sp. | reverse complement strand
AGACCGGGAGAGGTCAGCGGTCGTCGCGGCGGCGCCATTCCTCGAGCGCGGGGTTCGCGCCCTCGACGGCGCGTCGTTCGGGGTCGTGCCGCTCCGCCGCGGCGGAGCTTGCGGCGGGGCTTGCGGCGGGGGCTGGCGCGGCGGGGGCTGCGGTGGCGCGCGGGCGCATGCGGATGTGATGCGCCTCGCGCGCGCCGAAATAGAAGCCGACAATGGCGGCGAGAAGCCACCAGAGCGGCTCGGGCACGTAGTTCAGGCCGACCATCCGGCGGGTGAAGCCCTCGGGGTCGATCATCGCGTGGACGAAGAGCGCCATCGTGCCGAAGGCGAGGAAGGGTCGCGGCAGCCGGTTCAGCCCGTTCACGAACCGGTCGAACCAGCCGTCGCGGGGATGCTGGAACTCGGCGCCGAACTCCTCGAGCGCCTTGAGATAGGCCTCCTGCGCGGCCTGCATGCCCTTGGTCGCGTTCGGGGTGAAGACCTCGGCCACGCTGGTGGCGGCCTGGCCGATCGCGGTGGTGGCGGCGGGAGCGCCGAGGATGCGGCCGATCACCCCCATGTCGCCGTCCTCGCCCGGTGTTCGGCCTCGCTGAGGCGGAATCGCGCGGAGAGGAACGTCTCCGCCCGGGTGATCCATCCGCCCTTTCCGCCGTCGCGCCTGCGGGCGTATTTGCGGCTTGCCGGCCGCGCGTCGGCCAGGGCGTAGTAGTAGTTGCGCCGCGCGATGCCGTAGGCGTCGGCCATGAGCACCGGGTCTGCTCCGGCCGCGCGGTGGGCGGCGGCGATCGTCATCGCGCCCAGCTTGCCGTCCACGGCAAGGTCGCTGCCCATCTCGTTCAGGAGACGCTGGAGGATCTTCACCGCATTCGCCCCGGCGTTCACGTGCATGTCGAAGACCGGCGCCTGCAGCGCCTCGGGCAGTTCGGCGATGCGGGGACGGCGGAAGTAGTGGTCGAGATAGATCTCGACGGCCTGATCGCGGCCGAGACGGCGGATGTCGGCCTCGCTCACCTGTCCATCGCCCGTCAGGTCGAGCCCGAGCCGGCGGAGCGTGGCGAGCGTCACGCCATATTTGGTGGCCCCGCCCGGATCGTCGGGGTCGTTCACGAAGCCGCCCTCGCGGGCGACGATCTCTTTCGCGATGGTGCGGACATCCTGCATGGGCCTTCCCCTTTCGGGGGGAAGGCTCCGCCGGATTGGTTAATTCGTCATGGGCTCGGCGTTCGGATCGACATAGACCCCCTGGTCCTTCAGGGCGTCGATCACCTCCTTGGGCATGTAGGTCTCGTCATGCTTGGCGAGGATCTCGGTTGCCTCGAAGGTGCCGTCGATCAGCTTGCCGGTCGCCACCACGCCCTCGTTCTCGCCGAAGAGGTCGGGCAGGACGCCCTCGTAGCGCACCGGAACCACCGCGCCGCCGTCGCTGACGTTGAAGGTGATCGCGGCGCCCTGCCCGCGCACCAGGCTGCCCTCTTCCACCAGCCCGCCGATGCGGAAGGTCTCGTTCGGCCCCGGCGCCTTCTCGGCGACCTCGGAGGGCGAGCGGAAATACTGGAGCGCGTCGGGCGCGGCGAAATAGAAGGCGGCGAAGCTCGCCGCCATCGCCACTGCGGCCAGGAGGATGACCTGGATACGGCGCTGTTTCTTCAGTCCCTTCATGACCCCTCCGTCGCGGCGGGCAGGCCCGCGGCCTGCCCGTGCCGCTACATGCCCATTGTCGCCCTCCCTGTCGAGGGGTTGCGCCAATCGGTAGCAGGGATTTGACGGGAGAAGCGCGGGCGCTGTGGGGTCCGGTGGGGGCCTCAGCCCGAGCGTCGCCGTGCCCGTCGCGCGGCGGCGGCACCGGCGGCCAGAGCGCCGCCGAGAAGCCAGGCCGAGGCCGGCAGCGGCACCGCGGGCGGCGGCGCGGCGTTGCCGGGAAGGCTGACCGCATAGCCGAGGTCCTGGCCGTAGGTGAAGTAGAGCCCGAGGTAGAGCGTGCCGCCGAAGCCCGGCCCGAGTGCCAGCGACAGCGTCTGCGAGGGATTGGCGTAGCCGATCGAGACCGCGCCCGCGGTGGTGCCGTCCCACGCCCACCGGAAGGGCTGGGTGCTGTATAGGACGTTGCCGCCGGCGGCATAGGACCAGCCGATCCCGGAGGGCGCGGTGAAGGTCAGGCTCACCGTCTGCGCCCCCGGCGCCATGCCGGTGAAGGCCAGGATGTCGAAGTTGTTCGCCGCGCCGGTGCCCTGCACCAGGCCGAAGCCGGTGCCGATCACGCTGGGGGCGGCCCAGGAATTGCTGAAATCGCCGCCCGGAAGGCTCAGCTCGTTGATCGTCGCAGCACCTGCCGGCAGGGCGGCGAGACCGGCCGCGACGAGGGCGGCGCGGAAGCCACAGGGGACGCGGGGGAAAAAAACCATGACTCGCAATCCTCGATCGGCAGGGGAACCCGGCGCCGACTCTGCTTAAGGAAAACGTCAATACTCGGGCCGCCGCGGGCCGCTTTCGTGGCGTGACGCCGCGCCGCCTCCTCTGCGGCGCTCAGGCCAAGGGATAGTCCGCCAGCGGCTCGTGCACCGCGCCGCCCTTGGTCAGGTGCGAGCGGTAGAGCACGACCGCAGTCACCGGGAAGGGGGCGCTGCCGAAGCCGGCGTGGCGGGCGAGGAAGCGGGCGAGTGCAGGATCGCTGCCCTCGCCCGGCCGGAAACGCGCCAGCGTGACATGCGGGCGGAAGCGCCGGCGGTCGGGCATGATCCCCGCGCCGTGCAGGAGGCCCAGGACCTTGCGGTGAAGTGCCGTGAGCGGTTCCGACGGCGCCACGGCGGCGAAGAGCGTCTGCACCTCGCGCCCGCCGAAACTGCCGAGCCCGTCGAGGCGGAGCGTGAAGGGCTGGGCGGCAAGCCCCGTCAGCGCCTCGTGCGCGGCTTCCACCCTCTCGTCCGGCTCCTCGCCGAGGAAGGCGAGGGTGATGTGGAAGGTCTCCGGGTCCGCCGGCCGGCCGACCGTCAGGTCGGATTGCAGGTCCTCGAGCGTCTCGCGGATCGCCTCAGGCACCGGGAGGGCGACGAAGACCCGCATCGCCCTGCCTCAGGCCGCCTCGAAGGCGATCCGCCGGCGCAGGAACTGGGTCGCCTTGGTCGAGACCCGCGCCGGATCGCCGCTGGTGAGGAAACGCGACTGCTGGCCGGGCCCGAGGAACTCCGGCCGGCGCGCGAGATAGTCCCTGAGGCTCGGCGCCACCAGATCGGCCTGCGAATAGACCCTGACACCGGGCCCCAGCGCCTCCTGGAAGACCGCCTGCATCAGGGGGTAGTGGGTGCAGCCCAGCATCGCGGCCTGCGGATGCGGCATCCGCCGCTTGAGCGCCTCGACATGACTTTTCACCAGCGCCTCGGCCAGGATCTCGTCACCCGCCTCGATCGCGTCGACCACCCCGCCGCAGGGCTGCGCCTCGACGTCGACGCCGATGGCGCGGAACGCAAGCTCGCGCTGGAAGGCGCGGGAGGCGACGGTGGCCGGCGTGGCGAAGAGCGCCACATGCTTCACCGCCACCTCGCGCGGGGGAGAGTTGTCGCCCCATTGCCGCTCGGTCAGCGCCTCGATCAGCGGCACGAAGACGCCGAGGACGCGCCTGCCCTCGGGCACCCAGGTCTCCTGCATCCGTTTCAGGGCGACCGCCGAGGCGGTGTTGCAGGCCAGCACGACCAGATCGCAGCCCTCGGCCCACAGCCGTTCGACCCCGGCGCAGGTCAGCCGGAAGATGTCGTCGGCATCGCGCACGCCGTAGGGCGCGTGGGCATTGTCGCCGAGGTAGACGAAGGGCACTTCCGGCATCTCGCGCGCCACGGCGTCATAGACCGTCAGCCCGCCGAGCCCCGAATCGAAAATGCCGACAGCCATGCGCGCGCCCCCGATGCGATGATGACCGCCCTCTTACGCGGCGGCGCGGCGGAAATCCATCCGGCAATCGGGCGGCGGGCGGGCGGACCTATTCCGCCGCCGCCTGCACCGGCGCGCCGCCGGCGCGGATCACCGCCAGAAGCTCCTCGCGCCGCTTCGCGGCCTGCGCCTGCGAGGCTTCCTTCACCGGGCCGAAACCGCGGATATCGAGCGGCAGCCGGGCGAGCGCGACGGCCGCGTCGCGGGTGGCGGGCGTCACCTTCGGCAGGACCTCCGCCATGTCGGATTCGTATTCGGCGATCAGCGCGCGTTCCATCCGCCGCTCGGCGCCCCGGCCGAAGGGATCGAACGCGGTGCCCCTCAGCCCCTTCATCGCGGCGAGCAGCCGGAAGGCGCGGAACATCCAGGGGCCGAATTCGCGCTTCGCCGGCCGGCCGTTCGGGCCCGCCTTGGCCAGGAACGGCGGCGCGAGGTGGACGGCCATGCGGAAATCGCCGTCGAACTCGGCCCGTGCCTTTTCGGCCGTGGCCAGATGCAGCCGCGCCACCTCGTATTCGTCCTTGTAGGCCAGAAGCTTGTGATAGCCCTCGGCGACCGCCTCGCGCAGGTCTTCCGGCGCGGCCTCGACCAGGCGGCGGTAGCGCCCGGCATAGGCTTCGTCCTGATAGGCCGCCAGGTGGCCCGCACGGAAGTCGATCTTTTCCTGCAATGTCAGGGGGGTTGCGGGCCTTTCTTCAGACGCTGCCGTGGCCTCCTCCGGGTGGAGAACCGCCCAGCGGCCAAGCTCGAAGGCGCGCAGGTTGCCCTTCACCGCCGCGCCGTTCAGCTCGATCGCCTGCCGGATCGCCGCGGCCGAAACCGGCAGCAGCCCCTGCTGCCAGGCCGCGCCGAGGATCAGCATGTTGGAGTAGATCGAGTCGCCCATCAGCCGCCGGGCCAGTTCGGTGGCGTCGAGGAAGCGCACCCGCTCCCTCAGCCGCGCCTCAAGAGACAGCCGCAAGCCTTCGGACGGCAAGCGGAATTCGCGGTCGCGTGTGAAGGCGCCGGTGATGATCTCGTGGGCATTCACCACGGCGCCAGTGCGCCCCGTGGTCATCAGGCCGAGCGTCTTGGCGCCGCCGGTGACGACGAGGTCGCCGCCGATCACCGCATCGGCCTCGCCCACCGCGACACGGATCGCGCTGATGTCCTCGGGCCGGTTGGCAAGCCGCAGGTGAATGCTGACCGCGCCGCCCTTCTGGGCCAGCCCCGCCATCTCCATCATCCCCGCGCCCAGCCCCTCGATCTGCGCCGCCTGCGCCAGCACCGCGCCGATGGTGACGACACCGGTGCCGCCGACGCCGGTGATCAGCACGTTCCAGGTACCCCGGATCGCCGGCAAAGCGGGCTCCGGCATCTCCGGCAGGCCGAATTCCGCCGCGCCGGCCTTCTTCACCGTCGCGCCGGTGAGCGTCACGAAGGAGGGGCAGAAGCCGTCGAGGCAAGAGAAGTCCTTGTTGCACGAGGACTGGTCGATCGCCCGCTTGCGGCCAAGCTCGGTCTCAACCGGCACGATCGAGACGCAGTTCGACTGCACCCCGCAGTCGCCGCACCCCTCGCAGACGTCGGTGTTGATGAAGACCCGCCGGTCGGGGTCGGGGAACTGGCCGCGCTTCCTGCGCCGGCGCTTTTCGGCGGCGCAGGTCTGGATGTAAAGGATGACAGATACACCCTTGATCCCGCGGAACTTCTTCTGGACTTCCTCCATCTCGCGCCGCTCGTGGAACTCCAGCCCGGCGGGAAAATGGCTCCGCTCCGGCTCTTCCTTGGCGTCGTAGACGACGGCGATGTGCTCCACCCCCATCGCCTGCACCTCCCGCGCGATCCGGTCGGCGCTGAGCCCGCCTTCGTTTCGCTGCCCGCCGGTCATGGCGACGGCGTCGTTGAAGAGGATCTTGTAGGTGATCGTGGTGCCGGCGGCGAGTGCCGCGCGGATCGCGAGAATGCCGGAATGGTTGTAGGTTCCGTCGCCGAGGTTCTGGAACACATGCGGGGTTTTCGAGAACGGCGCCTCGCCCACCCAGTTCGCGCCCTCGCCGCCCATCTGGGTGAATCCCTGGGTCCGCCGGTCCATCCACTGCACCATGTAGTGGCAGCCGATCCCGGCATAGGCGCGGCTGCCCTCGGGCACCTTGGTCGAGGTGTTGTGCGGGCAGCCCGAGCAGTAGTAGGGCAGCCGGGCCGCGATCTCGGGCGCGTTGTCGGCCTTCCTCGCCTCGCGCACCGCCTGAAGGCCGGCGCGGATACCGTCGGTGCCGCGCCCCTCTTCGATCAGAATCTCGCCGAGCTTCTCGGCGATCCCGGCGGGGTCGAGCGCGTAGCGGGTCGGGAACAGCTCCTCCCGGTGCATGCCGCCGGCACCGCCCTTGTACCAGCCGTAGACGCGGCGGCCCTTGCGGTCGTCGAAGATCGCCTCCTTGATCTGCACCTCGATCAGCTTGCGCTTCTCCTCGACGACCACGATCAGGTCGAGCCCCTCGGCCCAGTCGTGGAACCCCTTCATGTCGAGCGGGAAGGTCTGGCCGATCTTGTAGGTGGTCAGCCCCAGCCGCCCGGCCTCGGCCTCGTCGATGCCGAGCAGGCTCAGCGCGTGGACGAGGTCGAGCCAGTTCTTGCCGGCGGCGACAAAACCCACCCTGGCGCCGGGCTTGCCCCAGACGCGCCGGTCCATCCGGTTGGCGTGCGAGAACGCCTCGGCGGCGAAGCGCTTGTGGTCGATCATCCGCGCTTCCTGCGCCACCGGCGTGTCCTGGAGCCGGATGTTGAGCCCGCCCGGCGGCATCCGGAACTCCGGCGCCGCGAAGGAGAGCCGGAACGGATCGCCGTCGACCACGGCCGTCGCCTCGACCGTGTCCTTCATCGTCTTGAGCCCGACCCAGACCCCGGCGAAGCGGCTGAGCGCCCAGCCGTAGAGCCCGTAGTCGAGAATCTCCTGCACGCCGGCGGGGCTGATCACCGGGATATAGGCGTCCACCATCGCCCAGTCGGACTGGTGCAGCACGGTAGAGCTTTCGCCGGTGTGGTCGTCGCCCATCGCCATCAGGACGCCGCCGTGGGCCGAGGTGCCGGCCATGTTCGCGTGCCGCATCACGTCGCCCGACCGGTCCACCCCCGGCCCCTTGCCGTACCAGAGCGCGAAGACCCCGTCATGGCGCCCCTCGCCGCGCAGTTCCGCCTGCTGGCTGCCCCAGACGGCGGTGGCGGCCAGGTCCTCGTTCAGACCCGGCTGAAAACGGATGTCGTTGGCCTCCAGCAGCGACCGCGACTTCGCCATGTTCAGATCGACGCCGCCCAGGGGCGAGCCGCGGTAGCCGGTGACATAGCCCGCGGTGTTCAGCCCCGCAGCCCGGTCGCGGGCCTTCTGCATCAGCATCAGCCGCACCAGCGCCTGGGTGCCGTTGAGAAGCACCGGCGACTTCGTCAGGTCGAACCGGTCGGCGAGTGAAATCTCCGGCTTGCCCATTCCGCCCTCCCTGCGTTGTGCGCACCTGCATTATAGGTCAAAATATCTGACCTACAAAGCGCTGAATCTTTGACCGGACGGGGGCATTTCCTGCGATCGCGGGACGGTTTTGCTTGGTTGTCACACGAAATACCGTATTAACGTCCGGGGTTCGAAGTGCGTGAAAGTGTTGCGATGGATTGGGACAAGCTCAGGATATTTCACGTGGTGGCCGACGCGGGCAGTCTGACCCATGCGGGCGAGACGCTGCACCTGTCGCAGTCCGCGGTCAGCCGGCAGATCCGCGCGCTCGAGGAAAGCCTCAGCACCACGCTCTTTCACCGCCACGCGCGGGGGCTGATTCTCACCGAACAGGGCGAGCTTTTGTTCGAGGCGACCTCGTCGATGAACCGCCGGCTGGAGACCGCCGCCGCCCGCATCCGCGACAGCGAGGAAGAGGTGTTCGGCGATCTGCGCGTGACCACGACGACGGGCTTCGGCACGCTCTGGCTCGCGCCCCGGCTCGGCACGCTCTATGACAAGTATCCCGATCTCAAGATCGACCTGATGCTCGAGGAACGCGTGCTCGACCTGCCGATGCGCGAGGCCGACGTGGCGATCCGCATGAAGGAGCCCTCGCAGGCCGATCTCATCCGCCGGCGGCTGATGAACATCCGGATGCGGCTCTACGCCACGCCGGACTATCTCGAACGCGCGGGCCGGCCGGCCCGGGTGGAGGATCTGTCGAGCCACCGCCTGATCAGCCAGAACCCTGCGACGCCGCAGGTCGCCGCCGGCGCCTCGCTGGTGCACAGCCTGATGACGCACGACATCCGCTCGACGCTGACGGTGAACAACTACTACGGCGTGTTGCAGGGGGTGCTCTACAACCTCGGGATCGGCGTCCTGCCCGACTACCTGACCGAGGATTTCCCCGCACTGGAACGGGTCCTGCCCGAGATCGAATCCAGCGATGTCCCGGTGTTCCTCGCCTACCCCGAGGAGCTGCGCCATTCCAAGCGCGTGGCCGCGTTCCGGGATTTCGTGATGGAGGAGATCATCGCCTACCGCAAGCGGCGGGTCGACGACGGCGGGATCTGAAGCCGCGGCCCGGGCGCCCGCAACCGCCAGTTGCACTGAGGCATGTATGCAACGCATGGCGGCCATGTTGCATCTGCGGCATGATTTGCCTTGAACGATTGTTCGCCTGCCCATAAATCGGGCTCGAAGGCGGCGGTCGAGGCAACTCTCGTCACCTTCTACCTCCCTGTTGGACTTGGGCCGAGCTTGTCTCGGCCTTTTTTTTCGTCCCGCCCGGTTTTGATCCTGTCGGGGGGTTCTGCTAGGCTGGCGGAAGGGACCAAGCGAGGGGAAACCGATGCCCGCCGACCGAAGCCTTGCCTGCCGCTGCGGCGCGATGCGCTGGACCATCGGCGCAGAAGCGGCGGGAACCCATGTCGAATGCTACTGCGCCGATTGTCAGACCTTCGCCCGCCACCTGAAGGCCGATGACTATCTGGACGCGGCGGGCGGGACCGAGGTCTTCCAGACCCTGCCGCATCACGTCCGTTTCACCCAAGGTGCGGCGAACCTCCGGCTGCTCCGGCTCAGCCCGAAGGGGCTTTTGCGCTGGTATGCCGGCTGCTGCGGCACGCCCATCGCCAACTCCATGCCGTCGCCGTCCTTCCCGTTCGTGGGCATGATTCTCAGGCCGGGCCAGTCCGGTTTCGGACCCGTCCTGACCCATGCCAATACCGCCAGCGCCCGGACCCCGGTCAGGTCGACGGGGCTCGCGCGGGCGGTGCTCGGGCTTCTGGCCCGCACGGCGGCGGCAAAGCTGACCGGCAAGGGCGGCACCGCCCCCTTCTTCGCCGCCGATGGCAAGCCCGCGGCCGAGGCCCGCATCCTGACGCTGGCCGAGCGCGACGCGGCGCGGCCGCCCAGGGCCGGGTGACGACCCTTTCCCCCGCCCGCACCTTGCCCTAAAGAGGCGCCAATCCGCATCCTCGACAGGGCAGCCATGCAAGAACCGGCCATCACCCCCGATCTGATCGCGTCGCACGGGCTGAAGCCCGATGAGTACGACCGCATCCTTCAGATCATCGGCCGGGTTCCGACCTTCACCGAACTTGGCATCTTCTCGGCGATGTGGAACGAACACTGTTCCTACAAGTCGTCGAAGAAATGGCTGCGCACCCTGCCCACCACGGGGCCGCAGGTGATCTGCGGGCCGGGCGAGAATGCGGGCGTCGTCGACATCGGCGACAACCAGGCGGTCATCTTCAAGATGGAAAGCCACAACCACCCCTCCTCCATCGAGCCGCACCAGGGGGCCGCGACCGGCGTCGGCGGCATCCTGCGCGACGTCTTCACGATGGGCGCGCGCCCCATCGCGGCAATGGATTCGCTGTCGTTCGGCCTGCCCTCGCACCCGACGACCGCGCATCTGGTGAAGGGCGTGGTGGAAGGCGTGGGCAGCTACGGCAACTGCTTCGGCGTGCCGAACCTCGGCGGCGAGGTGCGCTTCCATGCCTCCTACAACGGCAACTGCCTGGTAAACGCCTTCGCCGCCGGGTTGGCGGATGCCGACAAGATCTTCTACTCGGCCGCCTCGGGCGTCGGCATGCCGGTCGTCTACCTCGGCGCCAAGACCGGGCGCGACGGCGTCGGCGGCGCGACGATGGCGTCGGCCGAATTCGACGACACGATCGAGGAAAAGCGCCCCACCGTGCAGGTCGGCGACCCCTTCACCGAAAAGCGCCTGCTGGAAGCCTGCCTCGAGCTGATGGCCTCCGATTCCGTGATTTCGATCCAGGACATGGGCGCGGCCGGCCTGACCTGCTCGGCGGTCGAGATGGGCGACAAGGGCGGCCTCGGCATCCGGCTCAACCTCGACCGCGTGCCGCAGCGCGAGGCGGAGATGACCGCCTACGAGATGATGCTCAGCGAAAGCCAGGAGCGGATGCTCATGGTGCTAAAGCCCGAACGCGAGGCGGTGGCCCGTGCGATCTTCGAGAAATGGGATCTCGACTTCGCCGTCATCGGCGAGACCATCGCCGAGGACCGCTTCCTGATCCTGCACGGCAACGAGGTGAAGGCCGACCTGCCCTTGTCGAAACTCTCGTCGAGCGCGCCGGAATACGACCGGCCCTGGGTGGAGACGCTTGCCCCCGCCCCCCTCGGCGAGGTGCCCGCGATCGACCCGATCGAGGCGCTGAAGGCGCTCATCGGCTCGCCCAGCCATGCCCACAAGGGCTGGGTCTGGGAACAGTATGACACGCAGGTGATGGCCGACACGATCCGCACGCCGGGCATGGGCGCGGGCGTGGTGCGCGTTCATGGCTCGGGCAAGGCGCTGGCCTTCACCTCCGACGTGACGCCGCGCTACGTGCGCGCCAACCCGGTGGAGGGCGGCAAACAGGCGGTGGCCGAGGCATACCGCAACCTCACGGCCGTCGGCGCCCTCCCCCTTGCCGCGACCGACAACCTCAACTTCGGCAACCCGGAAAAGCCCGAGATCATGGGCCAGTTCGTCGGCGCCATCCGCGGCATCGGCGAGGCCTGCCGGGCGCTCGACATGCCGATCGTCTCGGGCAACGTCTCGCTCTACAACGAGACCGACGGCAAGGGCATCCTGCCGACGCCGACGATCGCCGCCGTGGGGCTGCTGAAATCGCTCGACGAGCTGATCGCCGGCCTGCCCGCGGCGGGCGACCTCGCCGTGGTGATCGGCGCGACCAGGGGCCACCTCGGCCAGTCCGCACTGCTGGCCGAGGCCTTCGGGCGCGAGGAAGGTGACGCCCCCCCCGTCGACCTCGCCGCCGAACGGCGGAACGGCGAGTTCCTGCGCGCTAACCGCAAGGCGGTCCGCGCCGCCACCGACCTGTCCGATGGCGGACTCGCGCTGGCCGCGTTCGAGATGGCCGAGGCGGCGGGGATGGGCGTGACGATCGACGCTGGCGAAACGGCGTTCCTCTTCGGCGAGGACCAGGCGCGCTATCTTGTCGCGGTCCGGCAGGCCGACCTCGCCCCCCTGACGGCGGCGGCAAAGGCGGCGGGCGTGCCGCTCGCACTGGCCGGCCAGTTCGGCGGCGCCAGCGTCACGCTGGGCGGCCGGAGCGCACCCGCGGCCGAGCTTTCCCGGCTCTACCGCACCGCCTTCGCCGCGGCGCTCTTCTGAGCGCCGCGCATCTTCCGTTCCTGAAATATCCCCGCCGGAGGCTCCTGCCCTCACCGCCGGCGCAACCTTGCGGCCCCCCGCGGCGCGGCATACATTCGACCCAAGACAGGAGAGAGCCATGCCGATCACCGCCGAAGAGATTGAAATCCTGATCCGCGAAAGCTTCCCCGGCGCGCGGGTGGAGGTCCAGGGCGATGACGGCGCACATTTCGCGGCCTTCGTCGAAGACGAAAGTTTCCGCGGAATGAATCGCGTTCAGCAGCAGCGCGCGGTCTATGCCGCGCTGAAGGGGAAGATGGACGGCGCGCAGGGCGAACTGCACGCACTTGCGCTCACCACAAAGGCACCGGAGTGACCAGACAATGACAACCACCATCGCGCACGACCAGATCCGCGACACCCTGACGAAGAATGACGTCGTGCTCTACATGAAGGGCACCAAGGCGATGCCCCAATGCGGGTTTTCCTCGCGCGTCGCAGGGGTGCTGAACTTCATGGGCGTGGACTATGCCGACGTGAACGTGCTTGCCGACGAGGGCATCCGCCAGGCGATCAAGGACTTCTCCGACTGGCCGACGATTCCTCAGCTCTACGTCAAGGGCGAATTCGTCGGCGGCTGCGACATCGTCACCGAGATGACGCTCTCGGGCGAGCTCGACCAGCTCTTCGACGCCAAGGGGATCGGCTACAACAAGGACGCCGCCGAGCAGATCCGCGCCGCCAACGCCTGATCTCAGGGCTTCAACCGGCAGCCTGCCAGCAGCACGACCTCCCCGGTCTCCCCGGCGGTCGTGCCGTCGTGCCAGTAGAGCGTCGCCTCCTCGCCCTTGGTCCACCAGACATAGCCGGACCCGTCCGAGGGCCAGGCATAGCGGGCCCCCGAGGCCGAGGGGGCGATGGGCAGGGTAACAAGGCGGCCCTCGACATGCAGCACCGCGACCGACCCGTCGGCCCCGTTCACATAGGACACCGGCACCTCGACGCCGCGGTCGCAAAGATAGCTGCCGCCCTGCAGATCGAACTCGGCGAAGGCCGGCGCGGCGGCGGCGATGCCGGCGACGACCGCGACCGGCAAGAAGCGATTCGTCCTGCGCCCGGCCTTCATGCGCCCGCCCTCATGCCTCTTGCCGCTCCTCCAGACGCGCCGCCAGACCTTCGTCCAGCCGGTCGGCCAGCGCCTCTGCCCGGGCGGCGATCTCGGCGAAGGTGTCGGTCACGATGGCGGGGATGACCGGAACCTCAACCCGCTCGGGATGCGCCCGCGCATTGGTCGCGACGCGCTCGGCCACCACGGCGCGCTCCTCGGCGACGCGCAACTGGTCCTCGAGCGCGGCGGTCTTGTCGGCCAGCATCAGCCCCGCCATCAAGAGCATCCGCGCCTCGGGCATCCGGCCAATCTGGCCCACAAGCGCCGCCGCCTCGGCATCGAGCGTCTTCGCGGCCGAACGCAGGAAATGCTCCTCTCCGTCCTGGCAGGCGACCTCGAACTGGCGTCCGCCGACGGTGATCAGGACTTCGGGCATCACGCAACCTCCCCGATCAGCGGTTTCAGCTCTGCAAGGATCTCGTTCATCTCGGCGATCTCGGCCGCCCGCGCCGCCCGCATCGTCTCAAGCTCGCTTATCATCGAGCGGTTGATCAGGTCGGGCTCCGCGACGCCCGCGGCGGCGGCCGCGCCCAGCGCCCGGTTGGCTTCGGACAGATCGTGGTTCAGCCGCTTCAGCCGCTGGATTTCGGCATCGGCGGTGTTCAACTGCCCGGTCAGCCGCTCCACCTTCGTCTCCAGCGCGCCGACCACGCCTTCCTGCTTTTCCTTGATTGCGCGCACCCGCTCGGTCAGTTGCGCATTCGCGGCACGCTCGGCGTCCAGGTCCTCGGCCAGCCGCATGATTTCGGCGTCGTCGCGGATCGCGGACGGGCCGGCTGCCGGCTCCGCCGGGGGCATCGCGGCAAGCGCCTCCACCCCTGCATCGATTCGCGCCAGCGCGGCCGAGATACGGCGTTCCAGTTCGGCAATATCGCTCATGTGCTCAGGCCCCCGGCCCTTCGCGGGCCCCGTTCGTGTCTTTCCTCCGGGGAAGCGCTGCCCAGGGGCGGCGCGCGCGAATCATTCGCATCCCCACGCCCCCGAAGTTTAGACCAAAGCCTCACCGGATTTCTCCCCCCTTTCGGACCAAGCCCTTAGCCCGCGCGCTTGATCTCGCGCACGAGGCTGCTATCACACCGCCAACCCCTTCCGGCCTTCCGCCCAATCAAAGGACCGCCCCCCGTGGACATCGCCACCCTTCGCCGACAGCACGCCGACCACTGGATGAAAGCCGCCGCGATCCGCGCGCTGGCGATGGATGCGGTGCAGGCCGCCAACTCCGGCCATCCGGGCATGCCCATGGGCATGGCCGACGTGGCGACGGTGCTCTTCGAGAAGCACCTGAAGTTCGACGCCTCGGCGCCGAAATGGCCCGACCGCGACCGCTTCGTCCTCTCGGCCGGTCACGGCTCGATGCTGCTCTACGCGCTCCTGCACCTCACCGGCTACGCCGACGTGACGCTCGACCAGATCCGGAACTTCCGCCAGTGGGGCGCGATCACCGCCGGCCACCCGGAATACGGCCATGTCTCGGGGGTGGAGACGACGACCGGCCCGCTCGGCCAGGGGCTGGCCAACGCCGTGGGCTTCGCCATCGCCGAGGAATCGCTCCGCGCCCGCTTCGGCAGGAAGATGGTGGACCACCGCACCTGGGTGATCGCCGGCGACGGCTGCCTGATGGAGGGGATCAGCCAGGAGGCGATCGGCCTTGCCGGCATGCAGAAGCTCAACAAGCTCGTCGTCCTGTGGGACAACAACGACATCTCCATCGACGGCAGGATCAGCCTTTCGGACATCACCGACCAGCGCGCCCGCTTCGCCGCCTCGGGCTGGACGGTGCTCCACTGCGACGGGCACGACCCTGCGGACATCGACCGGGCGCTGACCGAGGCGCGGGCCTCCGACCGGCCGGTGCTGGTCGACTGCAAGACCCATATCGGCTTCGGCAGCCCGAAGAAGCAGGACAGCGCCGGCGCCCACGGCTCGCCGCTCGGACCCGACGAGATCCGGGCGACGAAGGAGATCTACGGCTGGCCGCATGACGCGTTCGAGATTCCGGCCGAGGTGCAGAAGGCCTGGCGTGCCATCGGCGCTCGCGGCAAGTCCGTGCGGAAGGAATGGGAGGCGGGCATGGCCGGCCTTCCCGCTGCCCGCCGGGCCGAGTTCGAGCGCCAGGTGTCGGGGGCCGCGCCGAAGCGGCTTGCCGCCACGATCCGCGCGCTGAAGAAACAGAACTCCGACCTTCAGCCCAAGGTGGCGACGCGCAAGGCGTCGGAGATGGTGCTGGAGGTGGTGAACCCGGTGATGCCGGAGACCATCGGCGGCTCGGCCGATCTCACGGGTTCCAACAACACCAAGACGGGCGACCTCGGCATCTTCGCCCCGGAGAACCGCAAGGGCCGCTACGTCCACTTCGGCATCCGCGAACACGGCATGGCGGCGGCGATGAACGGCATGGCGCTGCACGGGGGCGTCCGCCCCTATGGCGGCACGTTCCTCTGCTTCACCGACTATGCCCGCGGCGCGATGCGGCTTTCGGCGCTGATGGGGGTGCCGGTGGTCTATGTGATGACCCACGATTCCATCGGGCTCGGCGAAGACGGCCCGACCCACCAGCCGGTCGAGCATCTGGCGATCTGCCGAGCGACGCCGAACACCTGGACCTTCCGCCCCGCCGACCTGATCGAGACCGCCGAGGCCTGGGAACTGGCGCTGACCGCCGACCGCACGCCTTCGGTGCTGGCGTTGTCGCGACAGAACCTGCCCACGGTGCGCACGCTGCACACCGCGAAGAACCTCACCGCCCAGGGTGCCTATGTGCTCCGCGAGGCGGAGGGGCGGCGGCAGGCGATCCTGATGGCCACCGGCTCGGAGGTGGAGATCGCCCTCAAGGCGCGCGACCTTCTCCAGGCCGAGGGCATCGGCACCCGCGTCGTCTCCATGCCCTGCATGGAGCTTTTCGCCGCCCAGCCCGAGGCTTATCGCCGGCGCATCCTGCCCGCCGGGCCGGTGCGCGTCGCGGTCGAGGCGGCGGTGCGCCAGCCCTGGGACCGCTGGCTTCTGGGCGAACGCGGCCGCGAGGCGAAGGCCGCCTTCGTCGGCATGGAGGGCTTCGGCGCCTCGGCCCCGGCGGAGCGGCTCTATGCCGAATTCGGCATCACCGCCGAGGCGGTGGCGGCGAAGGTGAAGGCGCTGCTCTGAGCGCCCTCACTCCTCGCCGAGAAGCGAGCGGACCTCGCGGGTGAAGGACTGCCGTACGTCCTCCATCCCGCCCTCCGACACCTGGCGGCCGAGCACCTCGAACCCCGCGCGGATGGCGCGCTCCGGCGCGGGCAGGCGTTCCGTCCCATAGGCCGCCTGCACCGCCGCGACGAAATCCGCGGCCCGGCGCATCCGCAGGGGGTTCCGGGCGCTGTTCCAGCCCTCGTAGTAGATGCCGCGGACGATCGTCGGCAGCGCCGCCCCGAAGTCGGTCGCCTCGTTCACCTCCAGATGGTCGCGCACCGCGTGCAGCACGGCGCGCAGCGCGCGGTAGCTGCGCTGCCTGTCGTCCCAGTCCAGCCGGTCGTCGACCTCGTTCACCCAGCGGCTGGCGTCCTGCACCGCCGCGTCGATCAGCTTCAGCCCGAGCGCGTCCATCTCCCTCCCCGCCTTGCCTCCCCCGCCTTTCCCCGGCGAAGCGGACCACGGGCGGGGCGGCGGCGCCTTGATCGGTGTCAAGCGGCCGCCGGCGGCCGGCGCACCTGCTCAGGCGCGGCCGAACTCGTCCTCGATCCGCTCGATGTCGTCCTCTTCCAGGTAGGTTCCGGTCTGCACCTCGATGATCTCGACCGGGATGCGGCCGGGGTTGGCGAGGCGATGGACCTCGCCGATCGGGATGTAGACGCTTTCGTTCTCGTGCAGGACGCGCCTGTCCTTGCCGAGGGTGACCTCCGCCGTGCCGCGCACCACGACCCAGTGCTCCGACCGGTGATGATGCTTCTGCAACGAAAGCTTCGCGCCAGGCTTGACCACGATCCGTTTCACCCGGAAGCGTTCGCCAAGGTCCATCGTCTGGTACCAGCCCCAGGGCCGGTGGTTCCTCAGATGCTCGACCGCTTCCGGCCGGCCCTTCGCCTTCAGCGCGCCGACCAGCGCCTTGACCTCCTGCGCGCGCTCGCGCGGCGCCACGAGGATCGCGTCCGTCGTCTCGACGATGGCGAGGTTGTCGACGCCGAGCGCGCAGACCAGCCGGTCCTCGGAATGGATCAGGTTGCCGTGCGCCTCCATCGCCACCGCGTCGCCGCGCACCGCATTGTCGTCGGCGTCATGGTCTGATGCCGCCCAGACCGCATTCCAGTCGCCCACGTCCGACCAGCGGAAGGCAGCCGGCACCACCACCGCGGCATCGGTCCTTTCCATGAAGGCATGGTCGAACGAGATCGCCTTTACCCCGGCGAAGGCCGCGCCCGGCACCAGCATCCCGAGGTCGGGCTTCATCGCGTGGACCGCCTCGCGCACCAGCCGCACCGCCTCGGGCTCGATTGCCGCAAGCGCCTCGAGAAGCCAGCCGGCGCGGAAGCAGAAGATGCCGGCGTTCCACAGGCAGCCATCGGCGATCAGCCGGTGCGCCTTCGCCTCGTCGGGCGTCTCGACGAAGCGCAGCACCTTGACCGCGCCCGCCGCCCCCTTCACCGCCGGTTTGATATAGCCGTAGCCGGTCGCGGGCTCGGTGGGCGTGACGCCGATCACCGCGACGCCGCTTGCCGCCACCGCCACGGCCGCGGTGCGGATCGCGTCGCGGAAGGCGTCGGTTTCGCGGATCAGGTGATCCGAGGGCATCACCGCCAGCACCGCGTCGGGGTCGTCCCCGGCGGCGATCGCGGCGGCAAGCGCCACGGCGGCCATCGTGTCGCGCCGCGCCGGCTCGATCACCACGCGGGCCCCCGGCGCCACCGCCTGCACCTGCTCGCGGATGGTGAAGCGCACCGCATGCGCCCCGATCACCATCGGCGGACCGAAGCCCTCGCCCGCCGCCCGGCGGAGCGTCATCTGCAACAGCGTCTCCTCACCGACGATCGGCAGAAGCTGCTTGGCCATGCCCTCGCGCGACACCGGCCAGAGCCGCGTGCCGGTTCCGCCGCACAGAACCACCGGGATGATCGTCGTCGTCATCTGCCTGTCACTCCTCGTTTCGTCACCCCCGGGCCTGCGTCAGTGCGCGCATGTCGGCACCTTCGCCAGATAGTCCGGCTCCAGATGTTCAGCATAGAGCACGAGCGCATTGTAGTCCCCGTTCAGGATGTTGTTGTATTCCCGCACGATCCGCCCCTCGGGCGTCGCCTCGATCGCCCGGCCCTGGATCGTCGGCGTGATCAGCCAGTTGCCGTTTGGCAGGTGCTGGTGCTTGCCCATGATGAAACTGTCGAAGCCGAGCCCGGTGCCCGCGAAAAGATCGCGGCTGAGGCCCGTCTTCGGATCGACGGCGATGATCTGCGAATGGAACCGGTCGTTGTTGTTGGAAAAGACCGTGATCGTGCCGTCTGGCTGGAAATCGGCGTCGTGCTGGTCGCGCCAGGGGCCGTAGGCGATCCACTTCACCTCTCCGGTCCGCCGCCCGATCACCGCAAGCGCGTCGATGTTGCGCAAGGATACCAGAAGGTCGCCCGCCTCGAACCCGGGGAAGGCCGCGGCCATGCCGGGCAGCAGTTCCTCGAGGTCGTTGGGGTGGAACACATCCGCCTGGTCTCCGGATCGGCTGTCGCGCTTGTAGCGGTAGCCGTCGGGGATCGTCAGCTTGAGCCGGTTCTCCGGCGACCGTTCGATCACATCGTCGATCAGGTTGATCTCTTCGAGAACCTCGCCGGTCATCGGGTCGAAGCGGATCATGTCCTGGTCCTCGGCGCCGTACCAGTTGTCGGTGGCCCAGGTCCAGTAGCCGTCAACGCCGCGCTCGAGCGAGTGGTGATAGATCCGGTCGGTCTTTGCCCAGATCGGCTTGCCGCAGGCGTCGAGCCGCGCCATTCCCGGCGCGTCGTCCCAGACGACAAGGACGCTGCCGTCGGGCAACACCGTGGCGATATGGGCGAATTCGCTGGCTTTGCCGCCGTCCCTGATCCTGCCGTAGTCGATCGGGAAGCTGTTCAGGATCGCGCCCGTCTCGTCGAGAAGCTCGAAGACATAGCCCTGCGTCGGCGGGTCATAGCGGTTGATCGCCCAGAGCCCGGGCGCGGCTGCCGCGGCATCGTGCACGGTGTGGCGCACGTCGGGCGCATCGGGCTTGCGGCGGGCATAGGTATCGCCGGGCAGGAAATATCCCGTCGCCCGCCACGACCGCCACGCCGTCTGCACGTCGGTGGCCTTTTCCCAGGGCCACCAGGTCTTGTAGGTCGTCCACATTCCGGCGAGGTAGGAACAGGCCGCCGCGAGGAAGACCGCGGCAAGGATGGAAACGGTTCTGGCGCTCATGCGTCATCCCTGAAAATTGCGGCGGGGCCCCTGCCCCCGAACGGAGGCCAGCATAGGCGGCCGGGCGGGCGGGCGCGACCCCATGCGGCTTTTCGGAAAGGATTGTGAGGCGGGCAGAGACAATTCAACCGGTAGTCCACATTGCGTCCTGTTCATCCGAAATCGACCCCACGGCCCGTCAGGGCCCCGGGGGTCCGATCCGGCGCGGCCTGCCCCCAGTCGCGGCGCCGGCGCACAGCCTAGGCGCGAAGCGACGGGCGATCAATTCCGCCGGCCGGCGCGGCTCCGCCATCTCGACATCTGCGGCCGATCTGTCACAATCGCCACCGCTAACGAGTTGACAAGGCAGGCGAAGATGGCACCGAAATTCGGCACGAGCGGGCTCCGCGGACTGGTGACGGAGCTCACCGACGGGCTTTGCGCCGGCTATGCCCGCGCCTTCCTTGCCGCGGTGCCGCACCGGGGGCGGCTGATGATCGGGCGCGACCTGCGCCCCTCCTCGCCCCGGATCGCCGCCGCCGTCGCCGCCGCCGCGCGCGAGGCGGGGCTCTCGGTCCTCGACTGCGGCGAACTGCCGACGCCGGCGCTGGCGCTTGCGGCGATGACGGCGGGCGCGCCTTCGGTCATGGTCACCGGCAGCCACATCCCCGCCGACCGCAACGGGTTGAAGTTCTATTCCGCCGATGGCGAGATCACCAAGGCGGACGAGGCGGCGATCCTTGCCGCCTACGCGGGCGACCGCCCCGCCCCCCGCGCCCCGGCCCTGCCCGAACCGGGCGCCCTGCCCGCCTACCGCGCGCGCTATGTCACCGCCTTCGGCCTGGGGGCGCTGAACGGGCTCCGGCTCGGCGTCTGGCAGCACTCCTCGGTCGCGCGCGACCTGCTCGCGGCGCTTCTCGCCGATCTCGGCGCGACGGTCGTGCCGCTCGGCCGGTCGGAGGTCTTCGTGCCCGTCGACACCGAGGCGGTGGACGAGGCGACGCGCGCGCAGCTCGCCGCCTGGGCGGGCGAACACCATCTCGATGCCGTGGTCTCGACCGATGGCGATGCCGACCGGCCGCTGGTGGCCGACGCCGAAGGCCGGGTGGTGCCCGGCGATGTGATCGGCACGCTGACCGCGCTCGCGCTCGGGGCGACCACGGTGGTGACGCCGGTGTCGTCGAACACGATGATCGAGGCCACCGGCCGCTTCGCCCGCGTGGTGCGGACGAGGATCGGCTCGCCCCATGTCATCGCCGCGATGGCGGCGGCGCGAACCGACGCCGCCGCGCGCACCGTCGGGTTCGAGGCCAACGGCGGCTTCCTCCTCGGCTTCCCGGCGGCCGGACCCGCGGGTCCCCTCGCGCCCCTGATGACGCGCGACGCGCTGCTGCCGATCCTGACGCCGCTGGCCGAATGCGCCCGGCAGGGCACGGGCCTTGCCGCCCTCGTCGCCGCGCTGCCCGCCCGCCACACCGCCGCCGACCGCCTGGAACACGTCGCCACCGAGGCGTCGCAGGCGCTGGTGCGCCGGCTTGCCGAAGACCCACGCGAGCGCGCGGCAGTTTTCGGCCGCCTCGGCGCCGAGGCCGGCGTGGACCTGACCGACGGGCTCAGGATCGCCTTCGCTTCCGGCGCCATCGTCCACCTGCGCCCCTCGGGCAACGCGCCGGAACTGCGCTGCTACGCCGAGGAGGGCAGCGAAGACGCCGCCGCGGCGCTTGTCCGCGACACGCTCCGCGCGCTCCGCGCCCGCCTCGCCTGACCGGAAGGACCGCCATGAACCGCCTCGCCCGCATCCTT
Organism: Albidovulum sp.; assembly: GCA_030837825.1. Taxonomy (GTDB): domain Bacteria; phylum Pseudomonadota; class Alphaproteobacteria; order Rhodobacterales; family Rhodobacteraceae; genus Albidovulum. The sequence continues at coordinate 18,867 of JAUQYB010000061.1, read as the reverse complement.
GCCGCCATCGACAACGCCAACGCCGCCGATCCCGACCGGGAAGACGGTGTGCCGGCCGCGGCGCTCTACGGCCAGCGGATGTCGGCCGAGCTTGACCGGCTCTTTCCAGACGCGTCGGAGGAGTTGCGGATCGCCGCCCGCGGCCAGCACATCGAACGCTGGACCTCGCCGCGCAGCGCCTGGCCGGAGGGGCGCGAGGGCTACCTCGCCTGGCGGCGCGACCTTGGCGCCTATCACGCCCGCAGGGTGGGCGAGATCATGGCAGCCGAAGGATACGGGACCGAAAGCGTGGAGCGCGTCGGCCGGATGATCCGCAAGGAGGGCATCAAGCGCGACCCGGAGGTGCAGGCGCTGGAGGACGTGATCTGCTTCACCTTCCTGCGCTGGTATTTCCGGCCCTTCGCCGAAGGGCGCGATGCCGAGGGGCTGGAGCGGATCGTGGCCAAGACCGCCCGCAAGATGTCGGCCGGGGCGCGGGCCCGGGCTCTGGCCGAATTCGCCCTGCCCGAGCCCTTCACCGCGGCCTTTCGGGCTTGAGTCCGGCGCCGGCAGGCGGCAGGCGCCGGATCGGTGTTTCCGAAGTGCGGGAATTCCCCGGTTCTCCCCCTGGAACTGTTGCCGGAAGGACTCGCAATCCAGCGGAATGCCGCGCCGCGGCTTGGCGCGCCCGGATTCGTGAAGCAGAATCACTTGACGGTGCCATGACCCGGACATATCTGCGCCGCGCCATAGCCACCGCGACGTGTGAGCGTGGACAGAGGACAGGTCGCAGCACGCGGGCCGAAACCCCGCCCGGGAAGGACGAAACGGATGGACATGCCGAAGCAGATGGGTTCCGAAGACGCAGGCGAATACCGCCAGCAGCAGGGCGAAACCATCGACCGCGCCAAGCGGCGCGAAACCCAGCAGCAGCAGCTTGCCGAAACCCCGGCCGAGCAGATGCGGCCGGTGCATTTCAGCGACTGGGCCTCGATCTGAGCCTTTCCGCCCGTCGGGCGTGACGCTACGCTCCGGGCCGGACGGCCCGGTTGACGATGCCCCGGGCCCGGAGGCCCGGATGACCACGCCCGTCTCGACCATCCCCAACATCGGCCCCGCCACCGAGGCGGCCTTCGCGCGCGCCGGAATCACCAGCGCCGAAAGCTTGCGCGCGATGGGCGCCGATGCCGCCTATCTGCACTGGCTCAAGTCCGGGTTCGCGCCCCATTTCATCGGCTACTACGCACTGGTCATGGGGTTGCAGGGCCGGCCCTGGAACGACTGCCGGGGGGCAGAGAAGCAGGCGCTGCGCGCGCGGTTCGACGCGCTGAAGGCCGAGGCGGGCCGCGCACGGCGCCCCGGCGGCCTGCCCGCGGGCATCGAGAAGGCTTTCGACGAGATCGGCCTGGTTCCGCGCCGGCCGGCAAGCGCCCCCGGCACGAAAACGGCCGCCCCGAGGAGCGGCCGCGGCTGACCGTTGTGCGGCGCTCTCAGCCGACGAGCTCGAGCCCGGAGAAGAAATAGGCGATCTCGACCGCCGCGGTTTCCGGCGCATCCGAGCCGTGGACCGAGTTCTCGCCGACCGAGAGCGCGAAGTCCTTGCGGATCGTGCCGGGGGCGGCATTGGCCGGGTTGGTCGCGCCCATCACCTCGCGGTTCTTCGCGATCGCACCCTCGCCTTCCAGAACCTGCACCACCACCGGCTCGGAGGCCATGAACTCGGTGAGTTCGCCGAAGAACGGCCGGTCCTTGTGGACCTCGTAGAACTTCTGCGCCTGCGCGAGGCTCAGGTGGAGGCGCTTCTGCGCGACGATCCGCAGGCCCGCCTCCTCGAACTTGGCGTTGATCTTGCCGGTCAGGTTGCGGCGGGTCGCGTCGGGCTTGATGATGGACAGGGTGCGTTCGATCGCCATGAGGGGTGCCTTTGCTTTGGGCCAGGGCCCGTGCAGGGCCCGGCGGGATTTGATCGCGCGCCTGCTAGCACGGGCGGGCGCGGTTGAAAAGGTGGCGCGGGCGGCAGGCGGCGGACCGGGGCGCTGCCCGGACCCCGGGATATTCCGGCCAAAGTGAAGCGACAAAACGCCGGCGCTTCCGCCCTGCCCGCCACTCTGCTATTGCCCGGCCCCATGCTTCGGATCGCCGAGATCACCTATGCCGTCGAGGGCCGCCCGCTGTTCGAGCGCGCCTCGGCGACGATTCCCGACGGCCACAAGGTGGGGCTCGTCGGCCGCAACGGCGCGGGCAAGACCACGCTTTTCCGGCTGATCCGGGGCGAGCTGGCGCTGGAGGGGGGAGAGATCGCGCTGCCCGCCCGCGCCCGCATCGGCGGCGTGGCGCAGGAGGCGCCCTCGTCCGCCACCAGCCTTCTCGACACGGTGCTGGCCGCCGACGAGGAGCGCGCGGCGCTTCTGGCCGAGGCCGAGCATTCCGCCGACGCCCACCGGATCGCCGAGATCCAGCACCGGCTTTCCGACATCGACGCCTGGTCGGCCGAGGCCCGCGCCAGCGCCATCCTCAAGGGGCTGGGCTTCGACGCCGAGGCGCAGAAGCGGCCCTGTTCGGACTTCTCCGGCGGCTGGCGGATGCGGGTGGCGCTGGCGGGCGTGCTTTTCGCCCGGCCGGACCTCCTGCTTCTCGACGAGCCGACCAACTACCTCGACCTCGAGGGCTCGCTCTGGCTCGAAAGCTACCTGGCGAAGTATCCCCACACCGTCATCATCATCAGCCATGACCGCGGGCTTCTCAACCGCGCGGTGGGCTCGATCCTGCATCTGGCGGACCGCAAGCTGACGCTCTGGGCCGGCGGCTACGACCAGTTCGCCCGGCAGATGGCAGAGCGGCGCGCGGTCCAGGCGGCGGAGGCGCGGAAGGTCGAGGCGCGGCGCGCGCATCTGCAAAGCTTCGTCGACCGCTTCCGCTACAAGGCATCGAAGGCGGTGCAGGCGCAGAGCCGGATCAAGATGCTGGAGAAGCTCACGCCGATCGCCGCGCCCGAGGATGCCGCGAGAGTCGTCTTCACCTTCCCCGAGCCCGAGGAGCTTTCGCCGCCCATCATCACGATGGAGGGCGCGGCGGTGGGCTATGGCGGCGCGCCGGTGCTGAAACGCCTGAGCCTGCGGATCGACCAGGACGACAGGATCGCGCTTCTGGGCCGCAATGGCGAGGGGAAATCAACGCTTTCCAAGCTGTTGGCCGGAAAACTTCAGGCGGAGGCGGGCACCGCCACCCGCTCCCCGAAGCTCAGGATCGGCTATTTCGCCCAGCACCAGGTGGACGAGCTGCACCTCGACGAGACGCCCTTGCAGCATGTCCAGCGGCTCCGCCCCGCGGAAGGGCAGGCGCGGCTGCGCGCCCGGCTCGCGGGCTTCGGGCTGATGGCCGACCAGGCGGAGACGGTGGTGGCGAAGCTCTCCGGCGGGCAGAAGGCGCGGCTCTCGCTCCTGCTCGCCACCATCGACGCGCCGCATCTCCTGATCCTCGACGAGCCGACCAACCATCTCGACATCGAGAGCCGCGAGGCGTTGGTCGAGGCGCTGACCGAATATTCCGGCGCGGTGATCCTCGTCAGCCACGACATGCACCTGCTCGGCCTCGTCGCCGACCGGCTCTGGCTGGTGAAGGGCGGCACGGTCACGCCCTACACCGGCGACCTCGAGCAATACCGGCGCGAGCTTCTGGCCGGCGAGGAGGCCGAGAAGCCCGCGGCCAGGCCGAAGGAACGGCCCGTGCGCCCCTCGCGCGACGCCATCCTCGGGCTCCGCGCCGAGCTCCGCAAATGCGAGGAACGGCTCGCCACGCTGAACGGGATGCGCGGGAAACTTGACGCCAAGCTCGCCGATCCCGCACTCTACACAAGGCCCGACGAAGCGGTCGTCTGGCAGAAGAAATACGCCGAGGTGGCCGAAGCGCAGGCACGGGCCGAGGCGCTCTGGATGGAAGCGGCCGAACGGCTGGAGGAGGCGGAGCGATAGGCGTGCCGATGCCGTGGACCTATCGGCAGGCGACGCGCGAATGGCAGGCATTCCTCTCCGACGCGCGCGAGGCGCTGGCGCTCGACAGCGACAATGCCGCCTTCACCGCGGTCGAGGGGGTGCTGCGCGCCTTCCGGCGGCGCCTGACCCCGCAGCAGGCGGTGGATTTCGCGCAAGTCCTGCCCAGCGTGCTGCGCGCGCTGTTCGTGGCCGACTGGCGCCTGGACGAGGGCCCGTGTCCCGCCGGCATCCGTGCCGACTGGACGGCCGAGGCGCGGGCGCTGCGGCCCGATCACAATCTGACGCCGGACCATTGCGTCGCCGCCACCGCCCTTGCCCTGCGCAAGACGGTGCGGCAGGCCGATCTCGAACGGGTGCTGGCCGCGCTGCCGCCCTTTGCCGCCGAATTCTGGGCGACGCCGGGCATCGACCCGGCAACACTCGGCCCCCGCATCCTCTGAGCCGAATCCGCCATTGCGCGATTTCTGCGCCGCCCCTAGCCTCGGGTCATGGAACCGGCCTTCTACCTGACCACCTTCGTCACGCTCTTCGTGATCATCGACCCGATCGCGCTGGCGCCCCTCTTCGTCGCGCTGACGCAGGGGATGGACGCGGGCCACCGCCGCGCGGTCGCGCTCAGGGCCTGCGTCATCGCGGTGGCGCTGATGGCGCTCTTCGGGCTTCTCGGCGACAAGATCCTCTCGGTCATCGGCATCTCGATGCCGGCCTTCCGCATCTCCGGCGGCATCCTCCTTTTCGTCACCGCGCTCGACATGCTGTTCGAGCGGCGCACCCAGCGGCGCGAGGGGCAGCACGCCGACCCGCACCACGACCCTTCGGTCTTTCCGCTCGCCACTCCGCTGATCGCCGGACCGGGGGCGTTCACGACGATGATCCTTCTCGTCAACAACACGCCCGCCACCGGGCTTGCCCACACGCTGGCGATCCACGCCGTGATGATCGCCGTCGTCGTCATCGCCTTCCTGATGTTCCTCGCCGCCGGGGTGATCGAGCGGGCGCTGGGGCGGACCGGGATCGTCGTCATCACCCGGCTTCTGGGGATGCTCTTGGCCGCACTCTCGGTCCAGTTCGTCCTTGACGGCATCCGCGGCACCGGCCTCATCTGAGGCATGGACCCGAACGACCTGCCCCGCCTCGTCTATCTCGTGCTGCTTCTGGCGGTGGTCGGCGGCTATTTCATCGTCGAAAGCCGCGGGCGGATCGGAAAGCGGGCGCAGCAGGCGGCGATCTGGGGGCTGATCTTTCTCGGCGCAGTGGCGGTCGCGGGGCTTTGGGGCGACCTGCGCCGCGCCGTGCTGCCCGGCGAGGCGGTGGTGCGGGGCGAGGCGCTGGAGGTGCCGGTCTCTCCCGACGGGCACTACTACCTGACCGCTGAGGTCAACGGGGCACGGGTTCTTTTCGTTGTCGATACGGGCGCTTCCGAGATCGTCCTCACGCAGCGGGACGCCGGACGCGCGGGGCTCGACCCCGAGGGGCTCGCCTATTTCGGCACGGCGATGACGGCGAACGGCCGCGTCGCCACGGCGCCGGTGACGCTCGACCGTTTCGCGGTCGGGGGCGTGGAGGAGCGCGGCGTCCCGGCGGTGGTGAACGGCGGCCCGCTCGACACCTCGCTCCTCGGCATGAGCTGGCTCGGCCGCCACGAGGCGACCTTCTCGCGCGACCGGCTGGTGATCCGAAGGTAAGGGCCGGGCGGATCGCGCGGGGGCAACAGGGCGAGAGCCACCCCCTCGGCCCGGCGGCGCCCGGCCGCACCTGCCCCACCTGTCATGCCCAAGCGGGTATCTCGGGGGAGTGCGGCCGCTTCCCGCCGGCACCACGGGCGACGGAACGAGTGCCCGCACGCCTCACACCCTCGCCCGGGCGACCAGCCCGGGCGGCGCCCGCCTCCCGACCCGCCGCCCGGTCGGCGGGCATTCGGCTCCGACGATCTGCCACCGGCAGATCGTCCGGGCGCGCCTCATCCCCCCCGGGCGGGCGCATTGCGACCTCGCCAGCAGAACGACCGTCGGGAGAGCGGCGCCATGAAGTGCCCCGACCCGGCGTTCCGCCGCGCCCTCCTGCGGGCGGTCGCCGCCCTCTGCGCCCCGGGCCTCCGCCGCCCCCTACCCGCCGCTTTCGGCCTTCTTCTGCCAGCGCCCGCCCTCCTCGCTCCAGTATTGCGCGGGAACGCCTGCGCCGGTCAGGGCTTTCCACTGGCCGCGGGCGTGCTCCACCGCCGCGGGGTCGTTGCCGTCGAAGAGGATGCAGACCCGCGTCAGCGCCGCGCAGTCGCCGGCCGTCACCTCTGCCCCGTCCACCGCCATCAGGCACTGGGCGCCGTTCGGCGCCTCGCGCCCGGTGGTCAGCAGCACCGGCTGAAGTGCGTCATGCCGACCGCCCGCAACCCCATGCGGCAGGAAGCCCTCGTCGCTGCCGGTCCAGAGCACCCGGTCGAGCCGGTCGAGCCTCTGCGCGTCCGTTCCCCGCACCACGACATGCCAGCCGGACTGGAGGCTTTTCGCCAGAAGCATCGGCAGCGCCGCCTCCAGGGGCGAGCGCGTCAGGTGATAGAACATCGCCTGGCCCATCAGCCCTCCAGCAGGTCGCGCACCAGCCGGTCGAGCGTCATCACCCCCCAGCCGGTCGCCCCCTTGGGCGCCAGGGTGGTGTCCTTCGACTGGAGCGCGACCCCGGCGATGTCGATGTGGCACCAGGGGGTATCGTCGCGGACGAAGCGTCGCAGGAACTGCGCCGCGGTGATCGACCCGCCCGGCCGGCCGCCGGTGTTCTTCATGTCGGCCAGCCGCGACTTGATCATCTCGTCATAGGCCGGGCCCAGCGGCATCCGCCAGGCGCCCTCGCCCTCCGCCCCGGCGGCTTTCAGGAGCGCGGCCGCGAGCCTGTCGTCATTGGCGAAGACGCCCGCGTTCTCGTGGCCGAGGGCGATGATGATGGCGCCGGTCAGCGTGGCGAGGTCGATCATCCCCCGGGGGCTGAAGCGGTCCTGCGCGTACCAGAGCACGTCGGCCAGCACCAGCCGCCCCTCGGCGTCGGTGTTGATCACCTCGATCGTGTCGCCCTTCATCGAGGCGACGATGTCGCCCGGCCGCTGCGCCCGCCCGTCAGGCATGTTCTCGACCAGCCCGACGAGGCCGACGACATTGGCCTTCGCCTTCCTCAGCGCCAGCGTCCGCATCAGCCCGGCGACGACGCCCGCGCCGCCCATGTCCATCGTCATCTCCTCCATCCCGGCCGCGGGTTTGATGGAAATGCCGCCGCTGTCGAAGCAGACGCCCTTGCCGACGAAGGCGAAGGGCGCCTCGCCCTTCTTGCCGCCCTGCCACTCCATCACCACGACCTTCGAGGGGCTTTCGGAGCCCTGCCCCACCCCCAGAAGTGCTCGCATCCCGAGCTTCTCGAGGTCCTTTTCCTCAAGGACTTCAACGCTCAGCCCGAGACTCTTCATCCCGGCAAGGCGGCTCGCGAAATCGGTGGTGGTCAGAACGTTGGCCGGTTCGTTGACCAGATCGCGGGTGAAGCAGACGCCCTCCGCCACCGCCGCGACCGGAACCATCGCCGCGCGGGCGGCATCGGGATCATCGACGAGGATCGTCACCGTGCCCCGGGGCTTCGGCGCGGCCTCGCCGGTGCGGTAGCGGCCGAAGTCATAGGCGCGAAGCGTCAGCCCGAGCGCGATGTCGGCCACGCGCCGCTGCCCGGCAGCCAGCACCACCGCGCCGGCCTCGCCCAGCGCGCGCCCCGCCGCCGCACCGGCCTTGCGCGCCTCGGCCACCGTGGCGCGGGCGGGCAGCTTGACAAGCTGCACCGCCTCGGCCCGGAGCCCCGCCGGCCATTGAAGCTCCATCGCCTCGCCGGGCTTCAGCTTCGCCCATGCCTTCGAGTCCAGCGCGCGCTGCACCGCGCCGCGCGCCGCCCGGTTCAGCCGGCGCGCCAGCGCGCCGAGCCGTCCCTCGGGCGGCAGCAGAAGGACGACGCGCCCCTCTGCCGCGGCAAGCGGTTCGTAGGCGGCGGGGGCGAATTCGGGCGTCAGGGGAAGGGTCATGTCGTGCTCCGGTGGATTTCGGCGCCGACCCTATCCCCGCCCCCCGGCCTTGGCCAGATATGAGTTTTCCCGCCCGGCGCTTTGGGCTAGGGAAGGACGGGCAGACGGAAGAGGCCGGAGAGGGGCGCGGTGTCGAAATTCGACAGATACATGCTGTCGCAGCTTATGACGCTGTTCGGCTTCTTTGCGCTGATCCTGGTGTCGGTCTACTGGATCAACCGCGCGGTGTCGCTCTTTGACCAGCTCATCTCCGACGGCCAGTCGGCCTGGGTCTTCCTCGAGTTTACCGCGCTCACGCTGCCGAACGTGATCCGGCTGGTGCTGCCGGTGGCGGCCTTCGTGGCGTCGGTCTATGTGACCAACCGGCTGTCGTCGGAAAGCGAGCTTGTGGTGATGATGGCGACCGGCTTCTCGCCCTACCGGCTTGCGCGGCCGGTTCTCTATTTCGGCCTCGCCGTCACGCTCATGGTGGCGGTGCTGGCCCATGTCCTGGTGCCGGCGAGCCGCGTCAGGCTCGCCGACCGGCGCGGCGAGATCGCCGAAAACGTCGCCGCGCGGTTCCTGACCGAGGGGACATTCCTGCATCCGGCGGACGGGATCACCTTCTACATCCGCCAGATCACCCCCCGGGGCGAGTTGCAGGACATCTTCCTCGCCGATGCCCGCACGCCAGGGCGCAGCACCGTCTACACCGCCGAACGCGCGCTTCGGGTGAAAAGCGACAGCGGGCCGAAGCTCGTGATGTTCGAGGGCATGGCCCAGACCCTCGCCGCCGAGGGCCAGGCCCTGTCGGTGACGCGGTTTGCCGATTTCTCCTACGACATCGGCGCGCTGATCGGCGGGGGCGCGGCGCGGCAGCCCTCGGTCGAGGAACTGCCGACAGCGGTCCTGCTGACCGCGACGGAGGCCTCGGCCCAGGCCTCCGGCACCAGCCGCGCGGCGATGCTGCTGGAAGGGCACGAGCGCATGGCGCGACCCTTCCTCGCCCTCGTCTCGGCGCTGATCGGGTTCGCGACGCTCCTGACCGGCGGGTTCAGCCGCTTCGGCCTCTGGCGGCAGATCGGCATGGCGGTGGCGCTGCTGGTCTTCGTGCAGTTCCTCGCCAACGGGGCGACCGGCCTCGTCACCCGCTCGCCCGCCGCCTGGCCGGTGATCTACCTGCCGGTGGCCGCGGGCCTTGCGATCGCGGCGTTGGCGCTGTCCCTCGCCGGGCGCGCCCGGCGGGTGCACCACGGCCTTGTCGCGGCGGTGGCCTCATGACCCTGTCGCGCTACATCGCCTGGCGCTTCGCCGTCACCGTCTTCACCGTCTTCGCCGGCTTCTTCGTGCTGCTCTACCTGATCGACATGATCGAGGAGATCCGCCGCTTCGCCGATGCCGACATCGGCCTGGCGGCCGCGGCGGAGCTGGCGCTTCTGAACACGCCGCAGGCGGTCTACCGGATCCTGCCGATGATCCTGATCCTTGCCTCGATCGCGCTCTTCCTCGCGCTGGCGCGGTCTTCCGAACTGGTGGTGATCCGCGCCGCCGGGCGCTCGGCGCTGAGGATGCTGGTCTCGCCCCTGATCACGACGCTTCTCATCGGCGCTCTTGCGGTGGCCGCGCTGAACCCGATCGTCGCCGGCACCGCCAAGCGCTACGAGACGCTTGCCAGCCGCCACAGGCTCGGCGAGGGCAACGTGCTCTCGGTCTCGCCCGACGGGCTCTGGCTCAGGCAGGGCGGCTCCGAGGGCCAGACGGTGATCCATGCCGCGCGGTCAAATCCCGACGGGACGGTGCTTTACGACGCCACCTTCCTTACCTTCGCAGGATCGAGCGGCCCGGTGGCGCGGGTCGACGCGGCCGAGGCGCGGCTCGGCGAGGGTGCGTGGCGCCTGACCGACGCCAAGGAGTGGCGGTTCACCACCGGCTCCAACCCCGAACGCGAGGCCGAAAGCCATGCCGCGATGGAGCTTCCCTCGGACCTGACGCCGGACCAGATCCGCGACAGTTTCGGCACGCCGTCCACCATCGCGATCTGGGACCTGCCGGCCTTCATCGCCGGGCTGGAACGCGCCGGGTTCTCGGCGCGCAAGCACAGCGTCTGGCTCCAGATGGAGCTGGCGCTGCCGCTTCTGCTGATGGCGATGGTGCTGGTCGGCGCCGGCTTCACCATGCGCCACGCGCGGTCCGGCCATACCGGGGTGATGGTGCTTCTTGCCATCATCTCGGGCTTCGCGATCTTCCTGCTGCGCAACTTCGCGCAGGTCCTCGGCGAAAACGGCCAGATCCCCGTCCTTCTCGCCGCCTGGAGCCCGCCGGTCGCGGCGATCCTCCTGTCGCTCACGCTGCTGCTGCATCTGGAGGATGGCTGATGCGGCGGCTCCTGCTTTCGCTCCTGTTCTGGCTCACCTCGGTCGCGGCCCATGCCGCCGACGATCCCGCGACGCTGGTGGCCGACCGGGTGTTTCTCGCGGCGGATGACACGCTCACCGCCGAGGGCGCGGTGGAGGTCTTCTACAAGGGCGCCCGGCTGACCGCGCCGCGGATCGTCTATGACGGCGCGACCGAAGAGCTGACGATCGAGGGGCCGATCACGCTGACCGACGGCGCCGGCACGGTGATCCTGGCCGACCAGGCCGAACTGTCGCGCGACCTGACCGAAGGCGTCCTCAGAAGCGCGCGGATGGTGCTCGACGAACAGCTCCAGATCGCCGCGGACGAGATCGCGCGCACCAGCGGGCGCTTCACCCGCGCCTCGCGCGTCGTCGCCTCCTCCTGCCAGGTCTGCCCGTCGAACCCGACGCCGCTCTGGGAAATCCGCGCCCGCCGGGTCGTCCACGACCAGGTGGAGCGTCAGCTCTATTTCGACCACGCCCAGTTCCGCGTCGCCGGCCTTCCGGTCTTCTACGTTCCGCGCCTCAGGATGCCCGACCCCACGCTGAAGCGGGCCACCGGCTTTCTCATGCCGCGCTTCCGCACCACGACAGCGCTCGGACCGGGGCTGAAGCTCCCTTATTTCATCGCCATCGGCGACAGCCGCGACCTGACGCTGACGCCCTATCTCTCGGCCAGCCGGACGCGCACGCTCGAATTCCGCTACCGCGAAGCCTACCGGACCGGAACGATCGAGGTGACGGGCGCCCTCACCCACGACGACCTCATCTCCGGCAAGACCCGCGGCTATGTCTTCGCCGAAGGCGCCTTCGCGCTTCCCCGGGACTTCCGGCTCGACTTCAGCCTTCAGGAGGTCAGCGACGACGCCTACATCCTCGACTACGGGCTGGACGAGACCGACCTTCTCGAAAGCGGCGTGGCGCTGACCCGGACGCGGCGCAACGAACATATCGAGGCGCGCCTCTTCCGCTACTGGTCGATCCGCGCGGGCGACGACAACGCGGTGCTGCCGACGCTGGTGGGCGATCTCCGCATCACCCGGCGCTTCTCGCCCCGGCTCGTCGGCGGCGAGGCGCAGTTCGAATTCGACCTGCACAGCCACCGCCGGTCGTCGGACGTCGCCACCGACGCCAACGGCGACGGCACCGTCGACGGCCGCGACGTGGCGCGGGCGAGCGCGGTCGCCGACTGGCGGAGAAGCTGGATCCTGCCCAACGGCATGGTCCTGGCGGGGGCGGCCGAAGTGACGGCGGATTTCTATTCCATCGGCCAGGACGCGTCCTATCCCGGCACCGTCACCCGCATCCTGCCCGCGGCGATGGTGGAACTGCGCTGGCCCTGGGTGAAGGCCGCGCCCCCCGGCGGGGCCGCCCATGTGATCGAGCCGGTGGCGCAACTGGTTGTTGCCCCCGACAGCGCCGATCCGGTGCCGAACGAGGACAGCCGGATCGTCAACTTCGACGAGGGCAACCTCTTCGCCTTCAGCCGCTTTCCGGGGGCGGACGCGCGCGAGCTTGGCACCCGGCTCAACCTCGGGGTGAGCTGGACGCGGTTCGACCCGGCCGGCTGGTCGCTCGGCGTCACCGCCGGGCAGGTGCTGCGGGCCGACGACCTCGGGCAGTTCTCGACCGCCTCGGGGCTCGACGGCACCGCGTCCGACTGGCTCGTCGCGGCGCAGTTCAGCGGCACCGGCGGGCTCGACGTGATGAACCGGATCACCTTCGACGACGAATTCGACGTCAGCCGTGAGGAGCTGATCATCGGCTTCGAGGCCGAGCGCTACGATCTTTCGGCAGGCTATCTCTGGCTTGTCGCCGACCCGGCCGAGAACCGCACGCTGCCGACCTCGGAACTCATCTTCGACGCCGGCTGGGACATCGGGCGAAGCTGGCGCGGCACGCTCACCGGGCGCTACGACTTCGAAGCCCAGCGCGCCACCCGCGCGGCACTCGGCGTCGCCTACCGGACCGATTGCGCCACCGTCGATCTTTCCCTCTCGCGTCGCTTCACGTCCTCGACTAGTGTGAAGGCCGACACCGACATCAACCTGTCGGTCATCCTGCACGGGATCGGCGCGGGGGCCGACGGGCGGCGCTACAGGCGAAGCTGCGGGCCGTGAACGACGATCCCGCAGGATGAACAGAACAGAGCAGACGGACGGCAGACGATGCGCATCACCACCCTGATCCCCCTCGCCCTTGCGGGCCTGACCGCGATCGCGGCGCCCGCCGCCGCCCAGGCGGGCAAGTTCTCGCCCGTGGTCATCGTGAACGATTCCGCCGTCACCGAATACGAGCTTGACCAGCGGCTGCGGTTCCTGACGATCCTGCGCGCGCCGGGCGACCCGGCCACCGAGGCCGAGAAGGGGCTGGTCGAGGACCGGCTCAGGATTCAGGCGGCCAAGGCCGCGGGCATCATGCTGAACGACCAGCAGGTCGCCGCGGGCATGGCCGAATTCGCCGGCCGCGCCAATCTCGACACCGAGCAGTTCGTCCAGGCCATCGGCCAGGCCGGCGTCGCACCCGAGACCTTCCGCGATTTCGTCACGGCGGGGCTGGCCTGGCGCGAGGTCGTGCGGGCGAGATACGGCGAGAAGGTCACCATCAGCGAAGCCGAGATCGACCGGGCGCTGTCGGTGCCGGCGCAGCGCGGCGGGGGGCCGAGGGTGCTCCTGTCGGAAATCCTCATCCCCACCTCGGGCGGCACCGCCATCGAGAAGCGCGATCTCGCCGAGGACCTGGCGAAGTCGATCGGATCGGAAGCCGCCTTCGCCGCCGCGGCGCGGGCGCATTCGGCGGCGCCGTCGCGCGCCAATGGCGGGCAACTCGGCTGGGTGCCGGTCACCAACCTGCCGCCGCAGGTGCGCCAGGTGATCGCCGGCATGGGCAACGGCCAGGTCAGCCCGCCGATCAACCTCGGCAATGCCATCGCCATCGTCCGGCTGCGCGGGCTGGAACAGGGCGGCGAGATCACGCCCGCCAACCTGACCGTGGACTACGCGCAGGTGCTGATCCCCGGCGGACGCACCCCAGCGACGCTGGCCGAGGCCGAGCGCATCCGCGGCGAGGTCGATACCTGCGACGACCTCTACCGCGTGTTCAAGGGCGCGCCCGCCGGCACGGTGCTGCGCGAGACGCGCGCGCTGTCGCAGGTGCCGGCCACGATCGCGGGCGAGCTCGCGCATCTCGACGACAACGAGGTCTCGGCCACGCTGACCTCGGGCAATGCGCTGGTGTTCCTGATGCTCTGCAAGCGGTCCGCGACGCTCGCTTCCGGGGCCGCCCCGGTCGTGGCGGATACCTCCGCCGCTGACGCCGGCGGGTCCCCAGCCATCGACCCGACGCTCGGCTTCGGCCAGGGGCCGAGCCGGGCGCAGGTGCGCGAGGAACTGGTGAACCAGCGGCTCGGGGCGCTCGCCGATGGCTGGCTGGCCGAGCTGAAGGCCAACGCCATCATCCGCACGCCCTGAGCCTGCCATGCCGGGCCCGATCGCGCTGACCTGTGGCGACCCTTCGGGGATCGGCCCCGAGATCGCCGCGAAGGCGCGGTCGCGCCTTGGCGCGGAACTGCCCTTCTTCTGGATCGGCGACCCCGCGCATCTGCCGCAGGGCACGGCCTGGACGGAAATCGCCCGGCCCGCCGATGCGGCGCGGGCGCCGGGCGAAACCCTGCCGGTGCTGCGCCACGATTTCCCCGCCGCCGCGGTCCCGGGCCGACCCGCGCCTGAAAACGCCGCCGCGGTGGTTGCCGTCATCGCGCGGGCGGTGGCGCTCTGCATGGCGGGCGAGGCCGCGGCGGTCTCTACCCTGCCGATCAACAAGAAGGCGCTGAAGGACGGCGCGGGCTTCGCCTTTCCCGGCCATACCGAATATCTCGCCCATCTGGCGGGCGTCGGGCGGGTGGTGATGATGCTGGCCTGCGACGCGCTGCGCGTCGTGCCGGTGACGATCCACATCCCCCTCGCCGAGGTGTCCGGGGCGTTGACGGCCGAATTGCTGGCAGCGACGATCCGGATCACCCGCGAGGGCCTGATCCGCGATTTCGGATTCGAGGAGCCCAGGCTCGCGGTTGCGGGGCTCAACCCCCATGCCGGCGAGGGGGGTGCGATGGGGGCCGAGGAAATCCGCCTGATTGCCCCGGTCGTCGAGGCGCTCAGGGCCGAGGGCTTCGCCATCGCCGGGCCGCTCGCCGCCGACACGATGTTTCACCCGGCAGCGCGGGCGCGCTACGACGCGGCGATCTGCATGTATCACGACCAGGCGCTGATCCCGATCAAGACGCTCGACTTCGCCCACGGCGTCAACGTCACGCTCGGCCTGCCCTTCGTGCGGACCTCGCCCGACCACGGCACCGCCTTCGACATCGCCGGCAGGGGGCTTGCCGATCCGTCGAGCCTGATCGCCGCGCTGAGGCTCGCGCGCGAGATGGCGCGGAACCGGGCCGGATGACGCCGCGCCGGGGACCGGCCGCGGACGGGGGCCGCCTGCCCCCGCGCCCTGCGGGCTTCCCCGGGGGTATTGGGGCAACGAAGAAGGGGCAGGCGCATGGCCGCGATTGACGGGCTGCCGCCGCTTCGCGAGGTGATCGCGCGCCACGGGCTCGCCGCGCGGAAGGCGCTCGGGCAGAACTTCCTTCTGGATCTGAACCTGACCGCGAAGATCGCCCGCTCGGCCGGCGACCTGAGCCGCTGCGACGTGCTCGAGGTCGGCCCCGGCCCCGGCGGGCTGACCCGCGGGCTGCTGGCCGAGGGCGCGCGGCATGTGCTGGCGGTCGAGAAGGACGAACGCTGCCTGCCGGCACTGGCCGAGATCGCCGCCGCCTGGCCCGGCCGGCTCGAGGTCTTGCACGGCGATGCGCTGGCGGTCGACGCCGCGGCGCGGCTGACGCCGCCGGTGCGGGTGGTGGCGAACCTGCCCTACAACGTCGGAACCGAGCTTCTCGCCGGCTGGCTGACCCCGCCCGCCTGGCCGCCGTTCTGGCAGAGCCTGACGCTGATGTTCCAGAAGGAGGTCGCCGAGCGGATCGTGGCCGGGCCGGGATCGAAGGCTTACGGCCGGCTGGCGATCCTGGCGCAGTGGCGATGCGAGGCGCGGATCGTCATGACCCTGCCGCCCGAGGCCTTCACCCCCGCGCCCAAGGTCCATTCGGCTGTGGTCCACCTGACGGCGCTTCCCGCCCCGCGCTTTCCGGCGGATGCGAAGGTGCTGAACCGGATCGTCGCGGCCGGGTTCAACCAGCGCCGCAAGATGCTGCGGGCGAGCCTGAAGGGCGTCGCGCCGGAGATCGAGGCGAAACTGCTCGCCGCCGGCATCGCCCCCACCCTGCGCGCCGAGGAAGTGTCGCTGGAAGCCTTCTGCGCGCTGGCGCGGATCGTGGCGGCAGGCTGAGCCGGCAGGCTGGCGCCTCCCCCCCGCGCCCCGCGCCGGATCACTCCGCCGCGTCGGCCGCCGAGTCCTTGCCCGGAGAGTTCGGGGCCGCATCGGGCGCATCGTCCCGCTTCTCGCGCGGCTTGCGCGGCCCGCGGGGCTTCTTCGCCGGTGCGGGTGCTGTTCCGGCCTCGGGTTGCGGCAGGTCCGGCATCATCTTGGCCGACCGCACCTGCTCCATCCGCGCTTCGGGGGTCTCGACCAGGCCGGGGCCCTCGTCGGCCTCCTCCTCGCGCAGCGGGGTCGCGGGCCGCGCCTCGCGCTCGGCGCGATCCTCATGGCGCGGGCGGTGCTGCTGCTGGCGGTCGCCGCCCTGGGTGCCCCCCTGGGCGCCCCCCTGGCCGTTCTGGCCACCGTTCTGGCCACCGCCCTGGCCACCGTTCTGGCCGCCGCCCTGGCCGCCGTTCTGAGCCCAGGGCTGGCCGCCGCCCTGGCCACCGCCCTGGCCGCTCTCGCCCTGCGCGGTCTGGCGCATCTCGTGCTCCCGGCTCAGCTCGCGCTGCGCCTCGCCCAGCATCCGCGTGTAGTGCTCGGCATGCTGGAGGAAATTCTGCTCGGCCACGCGGTCGTTCGACAACTGCGCGTCGCGGGCGAGCATCAGATACTTGTCGATGATCTGCTGCGGCGTGCCGCGCACCTTTCCCTCCGGCCCCGAGGAGTCGAAGACCCGGTTGACGATGTTGCCGAGCGTGCGCTGCCGGTTCGATTTCGAACGCGAACGGGATTTTGATGATCTCATGGGTTCTTATATGTCCGAGCCTGTGGCCGTGATCCTGCCTGCCCCTGTCCGCGTCCGCCGCCAGAAAGCCGGGCGCAGTCGCGAAACGAGTTATTTCCGGGCGAGGCGCAGCGGGCAGTGAAATTCACCGGCCCGTCACGAGGCCCTTAATGCACGACACGGCGGCCCTGACAAGCGAATTCTTCGCAACTGCCACGGTTTGCAGCTTTTCCGCCGGGAATCTTGCGGAAATGTCACGGCAAACCGACGGTCCGCGCGGGGGATCTCCGGCGGCGAGCACCGGACCGGATCACGCCGCGCCGCAGTCGGCGGCATCGCCCGGCTTGATGGCGATCACCACCCGGTCGCGCCCGTCGAGGTCGCGCCGGACCTCGGGCTCGGGGAACCCCCGTGCCACCAGAAGCGATGCCACGGCACTTGCCTGCCCGGGCCCGATCTCGACGATCAGCCGCCCGCCCGCCATCAGCCGCGCCCCCGCCCCCGCCGCGATCGCCCGGTAGGCGCCGAGCCCGTCGCCACCCGGCGTCAGCGCGTCCCGCGGCTCCCAGTCGCGGACCTCCGGCGCAAGCCCCGCGATCTCGGCTTCGGCGAGATAGGGCGGATTCGAGACGATGAGGTCGAAGCGCCCGCTCACGCCCCCGAACCAGTCGGCGCGGAGGAACCGCGCGCGGGACGCGAGGCCCAGGCGTTCGGCATTCTCCCGCGCGACGGCAAGGGCGGCCTCGGAGGCATCGGTGCCGGTGCCGGCGGCGAAGGGCATCCCGGCGAGGCAGGAGAGGAGAATGCAGCCTGTGCCGGTGCCGAGGTCGAGCATCTTGACGAAGGGCCGTTCGAGCGCCGCCGCGACGAGCAGCTCGGTCTCGGGCCGGGGGTCGAGCGTGTCGCGCGTCACCCGGAAGCTCAGCCCGAAGAAATCGCGCGTGCCGGTGATCTGGCTCACCGGCTCTCGGGCGAGCCGCCGCGCGACGGCGGCCTCGAAGGCCGCGAGCGCGGCGGGCGCGACCGCCTCGGGCAGGACGAGCGTCACCCGATCCGCCGCCACACCGAGGGCATCGGCAAAGAGCCGCCGCGCATCGCGGGCCGCGCCCTCGATCCCGGCCGCGGAGAGCCGTCGCGTGGCGGCGGCCAGCACCTCTCTGCCGGTCATGCGCGGGGCCCTCCGGTCGGGGCCAGGGGCGCGGGAGAAAGCCTCACCCTTCCATCTCCGCCAGCCGCGCCGCCTGATCGTGCGCGACCAGCGCGTCGATCACCTCGGCAAGGTCGCCGGCCATGATCTGCGGCAGCGCGTAGAGCGTGAGGTTGATGCGGTGATCGGTCATCCTTCCTTGCGGGAAGTTGTAGGTGCGGATGCGTTCCGACCGGTCGCCCGATCCGACCTGCGCCTTGCGGTCGGCGGCGCGGGCATCGTCGGCGCGCGAGCGCTCCAGGTCGTAAAGCCGGGCGCGCAGCACCGCCATCGCGTTGGCGCGGTTCTGGTGCTGCGACTTTTCCGAGCTTGTGACAACGATCCCCGTGGGCAGATGGGTGATCCGCACCGCCGAATCGGTGGTGTTGACGTGCTGCCCGCCGGCGCCGGAGGCGCGCATCGTGTCGATGCGGATGTCGGCGGCGGGAATGTCGATCTCCACCTCTTCGGCCTCGGGCAGGACGGCGACGGTGGCGGCCGAGGTGTGGATGCGCCCGCCGGCCTCGGTCTCGGGCACGCGCTGCACCCGGTGGACGCCGGATTCGAACTTCAGCCGGGCGAAGACTCCCTCGCCCTCGATCCGGGCGACCGCCTCCTTCACGCCCCCCAGCTCGGTCTCGGCGAGGTCGAGAAGCTCGAAGCGCCAGCCCTGCGCCTCGGCGTGCTTCTGATACATCCTGAGGAGGTCGGCGGCGAAGAGCGCGGCCTCCTCGCCGCCGGTGCCGGGACGGATCTCGAGGATCGCGGGCCGGGCGTCGGCCGCGTCCTTCGGCAAAAGCGCGATCCGAAGCCGCCCCTCCATCTCGGGGATGCGGGCGCGGAGCGTGGGGATCTCGTCCTCGGCCAGCGCCTTCATCTCGGGATCGGCCAGCATCGCCTCGGCCTCGGCAAGGTCGGCGAGCGCCTGCCGGTAGGCGGCGATCTCGGCCACCACGGGCTTCAACTCGGCATGTTCGCGGCCGAGCGCGGCGATCTCGGACGGCTCCGCGCCGGCCGAGAGCCGCGCCTCGACAAAGCCGAAGCGGCGGGTGATCTGGTCGAGCTTGTCCAGGGGCAGCATGGGCGAGGGTTTGACCCCTCCGGCAGCGGCGGTCAAGGGGGAGAGGGGGGGGGGGGGGGGGGGG
>JAUQYB010000060.1 GCA_030837825.1 Albidovulum sp. | reverse complement strand
ATGACCGATTTCACCTATGCCGTGGATGCCGACGGCGTCGCCACGATCACCTGGGACGTGCCGGGCAAGTCGATGAACGTGATGAGCCGCGAAGGCTTCGCGCTCGTGAGCGAGATGGTCGACCGGGCGCTGGCCGATCCTGCGGTGAAGGGCATCGTCGTGACCTCCGGCAAGAAGGACTTCGCCGGGGGCATGGACCTGAACGTGCTCGCCTCGATCCGCCAGGCGGCGGGCGACGACCCGGCGCAGGCGCTTTTCGACTTCACCATGTCGGGCCACCATATCCTCAGGAAGCTCGAGCGCGCCGGGATGGACCCGAAGACGCTGAAGGGGGGCAAGCCCGTGGCCTGCGCCATCCCCGGCACCGCCGCCGGGATCGGCACGGAAATCGCCCTCGCCTGCCACCGGCGGTTCATGGCGGACAATCCGAGGGCGAAGATCGGCCTGCCGGAGATTCTCGTCGGCCTCTTCCCCGGCGGCGGCGGGACCACGCGCTATTCGCGCATGGTCGGCGCGATGGCGGCGGCACCGGTGCTGCTGGAGGGCAAGATGCTGGAGCCGAAGGCGGCGAAGGCCGCCGGCCTCGTCGACGAGGTGGTGGCGGCCGCAGACCTGATGAAGCGCGCGAGGGAATGGGTGCTGAGCGCCACCGATGCCGAGATCGTCAAGCCCTGGGACCAGAAGGGCTGGAAGATGCCGGGTGGCGCACCCTACCATCCGGCGGGCTTCATGACCTTTGTCGGCGCCAACGCGATGGTGCTGGGCAAGACCCAAGGCGTCTATCCGGCGGCGAAGGCGCTCCTCTCGGCGGTCTACGAGGGCGCGCTGGTGCCCTTCGACACCGCGCTCAGGATCGAGGCGCGCTGGTTCACCTCCGTGCTGATGGACCCCTCCTCCTCGGCGATGATCCGGTCGCTCTTCCTCAACAAGGAGGCGTTGGAGAAGGGCGCGAACCGGCCGAAGGTTCCCGACCAGACGGTGCGGAAGCTCGGCGTCCTCGGCGCCGGGATGATGGGCGCGGGCATCGCCCATGTCGCCGCGAGTGCCGGGATCGAGGTGGTGCTGATCGACGCCACACAGGAGGCGGCGGACAGGGGCAAGGCCCATGCCGCAGAGCTTCTCGACAAGGGGATGAAGCGCGGCAAGGTGACGGCGGAGAAGAAGGCCGAGGTGCTCGGCCGCATCACCGCCACCACCGACTACGGCGCGCTCGCGGGATCGGACCTCGTGGTCGAGGCGGTGTTCGAGGACATGAAGGTCAAGGCCGGGGTGACCGCGAAGGCCGAGGCAGTGATCCCCGAAGGGGCGATCTTCGCCACCAACACCTCGACCCTTCCGATCAGCGATCTCGCCAAGGCCTCGAAGCGGCCCGATCAGTTCATCGGCATCCATTTCTTCTCGCCCGTCGACAAGATGATGCTGGTCGAGATCATCAAGGGCCGTGAGACCGGCGCGGTGGCGGTGGCCAAGGCGCTGGATTTCGTGCGCCAGATCAGGAAGACGCCGATCGTCGTCAACGACGCCCGCTTCTTCTATGCCAACCGCTGCATCATCCCCTACATCAACGAGGGGCTGCGCATGGTGGCCGAAGGCGTGGAGCCGGCGCTGATCGAGAACGCGGCGAAGCTTCTCGGCTTTCCGGTCGGGCCGCTGCAACTGGTGGACGAGACCTCGATCGACCTCGGCGTGAAGATCGCCAGGGCGACGAAGGCGGCGATGGGCGCGGCCTATCCCGACGGGGCGGTCGATGCGGTCCTCTTCGCGATGGCGGACAAGGGGCGTCTTGGGCGCAAGGCCAATGCGGGCTTCTACGCCTATGACGACAGGGGCGGGCGGCTTGGCCTCTGGGACGGGCTCGCGGACCTCTGGCCGGTGGCGGAGGCACAACCCGACCTGACCGAGGTGCAGCAGCGGCTGATCATGGTGCAGGCGCTGGAGGCGGTGCGGGCGCTGGAGGAGGGCGTTCTGGAGGACATCCGCGAGGGCGACGTGGGGGCGATCCTCGGCTGGGGCTTCGCGCCCTGGTCCGGGGGGCCGTTCTCGTGGCTCGACATCATCGGCGCCGGGCAGGCTGTGGCGATCTGCGGTCGCCTCGCCGCGAAGGGCGCACGCTTCGCCGCGCCGAAGCTTCTGGTGGAGATGGCGGCAAAGGGACAGAGCTTCTACGGCCGCTTCGGGGCGGGCGCGAAGGCGGCCTGAGGGCAGGCTCCGGCGGCGCTCCCGGGGGCTTCGCGCCCCCGGACCCCCGCGGGATATTTGGAAACGGAAGATGCTAGCCGGGGTCGAAGCGGTAGCCGAAGCGGGCGATGTCGGCGGCGCAGGTTTCGGCCACCGTCCCGGCCCCTTCGTCGGTGTAGTAGCCCCGCCAGTCGCGGGCGCGATCCGAGGCGTTGACGAGAGGCAAGGGCGGCAGGCGGAAGCCGAGATGCGCCTCGAGCGCGGCGGCATCGGCGCGGAGATGCTCGAGTCGCAGGAAGAGGTCGCAGCGTTCCTTCCCGCCCGCGGTGGTGACGTAGCTGGCATAGGGATGCCCGGCGAGCGCCGCCTGTGTCTGCGGCGCGGCGAGGAAGCCCGCGAAGTCGGTCGCCTGAGCGAGCGCCACCGCCGGGTGGGCGAAGCGCTGGCCGCGCAGCCAGTGGTAGTAGCTGACCATCCGGTCCCAGGGGTTGCGGACGAGCGTGAAGGTGAAGAAGCCTTCGATCTCCGCGTCGCTGGCAAGGCCGCGGATCTCGGCAAGCGTCGAATGCTTCCACAGCCGCCCCGCGGCCGCCACCCCACCGGCGCGCCGCCGCCGCGCCCGGCCCTTGGGCGTGTCCGAAAGGATCACGTCGTCGCGCGCCGCCCGCGCCTCGAGCGCCAGCGTCAGCGCGGTGCCGCCGGTCTTGGGGATGTGGATGAAGATGTAGCGGCGCGCCCGCGACAGGATCATCCCGGCCCCTGGCGCCCGCGCAGCGTGATGATCAGGCCCGCGGCGAAGATCAGGAAGATGCCGGCGATCGCGACGGGCCCCAGCGTCTCGCCCCAGATCACCCAGGTCCAGAAGGCCGAGGCGGGCAGGATCACGTATTCGAGGATCGCGACCCGGCCCGCATCCGCCACCTGGTAGGCGCGAATCATCATGCCGACGGCGACGAGCGATCCGGCCGCCTGCACGAAGGTCCAGAACAGGAAGCGGCCGGTGGGCCAGACCATGCCGCGCAGGACGAAGCCTTCCTGCCCCTCGGGCACGGCGGGCTGCCAGAGGGCGAGCGCACCCATGCCGAGAAGGCCGAAGGTTCCGAGCGCGACGAAGAACCCTGCGAGCATGACCTCGGCCCGCTCGCCCGCGCACCAGGTCCGCGTGGCGATGTTGCCGAGGGCATAGAGCGCCCCCGCCGCCGCGGGAAGGAAGGTCGCCGGCCCGAAGGCGCTGGCATGGCCCGGCCGCAGGACCAGTAGCACGCCGAGAAACCCGATCGCGACGGCGAGGATGCGGACCGGCCCGATCCGCTGGCCATAGGCGAAGCGCGAGATCAGCAGCGTGAAGATCGGCGCGGTGAAGAGCCCGGCCGCCACCGTCGCCACCGGCAGGAACGCGAGGCAGCCGAAATAGATGATCATCGCGGTTCCGTGCAGGGCGCTTCGAACGGCGACGGCGCCGGGGCGGCGCGGGCGCAGGTCGAGCCCGAGGAACGGTGCCGCCGCGGCAAGGAGCGCGATGGCCATCACCATCCGCGTCGCATGGAACTGCCAGAGCCCGCCGTCGTTGGCGATCACGCGGACGAAGTTGTCGGTGAAGCCGATCACCATCGCATAGACGAAGATGAGGCCCGCCGCGGCGACGGTCCGGGTTTCGTGAACAGGATCGGCAGTGGTCGTCATCGTCTCACCGGGTGTCGCTTGCTCATTCCCATAAAGCGGGGCATCGGTAACAATGCGCGTCCAATAGCGACCTTTCGCCGAGGGGAGGAGATCATGGGCTGGCTGCCGGACGAGACCGGACTGGAGAAGAACCGCGCGAATTTCGTGCCCCTCACGCCCTTGTCGCATCTCGCCCGGGCGGCCGATCTCTTTGCCGGGCGCACGGCGCTGGTCTACGGGCGGACGCGGCGGAGCTACGCCGAATACCATGCCCGGGTCGGCCGGCTCGCCTCGGCGCTCGCCCGCAGGGGGATCGCCCCGGGCGACGTGGTGGCGACGATCCTGCCGAACCTGCCGGCGCAGGCCGAGGCGCATTTCGGGGTGCCGGCCGCGGGCGCGGTGCTCAACACCATCAACACGCGGCTCGATCCCGACACGGTCGGCTACATCTTCGGCCACGGCGGCGCGAAGATGGTGCTGGTCGATGCGGCCTTCGTGCCCCTCGCCGAAGCGGCGATCAAGGCGATGACGGGCCCGGCGCCGCAGATCGTCGAGGTGGCCGATCCGGAGGCCGGGATCGCCGCATCGGGGCACTATCTGGAATACGAGGATCTCCTGGCCGAGGGCGACCCCGACGCGCCCTGGATCATGCCGGCGGACGAATGGGAATCGATCGCGCTCAACTACACCTCGGGCACCACGGGGCGGCCGAAGGGCGTGGTCTACCACCACCGCGGCGCCCATCTGATGACGATGGGCACGGTGGTGAGCTGGCGGATGGTGCTGCACCCGGTCTACCTGACGATCGTGCCGCTCTTCCACTGCAACGGCTGGTGCCACACCTGGATGATCCCGCTCTTGGGCGGCACCGTCGTCTGCTGCCGCGACATCACCGCGAAGGCGATCTACGCCGCCATCGCCGAGGAAGGCGTCACCCATTTCGGCGGCGCGCCGATCGTGCTCAACACCATCATCAACGCGAAGGCAGAGGACCGGCGCCGGTTCGACCATGTCGTCGAGGTCTTCACCGCCGGCGCGCCGCCCCCGGCCGCGACGCTGGCGGCGATCGAGCCCCTCGGCTTCAACGTCACCCAGGTCTACGGCCTGACCGAGACCTTCGGCCATGTCACCGAATGCCTCTGGCGCGCCGACTGGGACGGCCTTCCCGAGGCCGAGCGTGCCGCGGTCAAGGCCCGCACCGGCGTCGCCATGCCGATGATGGAGGACATCACCGTGCGCCGCGACGACGGCGCGCCGGTGCCGCGCGACGGGCGGACCCCGGGCGAGATCTTCATCCGCGGCAATGCGGTGATGAAGGGCTACTACCGCAACCCCGCAGCCACCGCCGAGGCCTTCCGCGGCGGCTGGTTCCGGTCGGGCGACATCGCCTTCCTGCACGAGGACGGCTACATCAAGATCACCGACCGCTCGAAGGACATCATCATCTCGGGCGGCGAGAACGTCTCTTCGGTCGAGGTGGAGGGGGCGCTGATGCACCACCCGGCGGTGTCGCTCTGCGCCGTGGTCGCCAAGCCCGACGACAAATGGGGCGAGGTGCCCTGTGCCTTTGTCGAGCTGAAGGAGGGGCAGACCACCACGGAAGCGGAGTTGATCGCCTTCGCCCGCGCGCGCCTCGCCGGTTTCAAGACGCCGAAACATGTGGTCTTCTGCGACCTGCCCAAGACCTCCACCGGCAAGATCCAGAAATTCGAGCTGCGCGCCGTGGCGAAGATGATCTGACGCCGGCCGCCGAACGGATCGCCCTGACGGGCCGGATTGTTTGGCGGGGCTGCATCCGGTATCGTCGGGCCACCAGAGGCAGAGAGCAGGCCCGCCGCCGATGACGGCGCTTCACGAATACGAGCGGCTGGAATGCACCGGCCTTTGGCGCGATGGCCCGGAGGGCCAGAGGCGCGAGGTGATCGTGTCCTTCGGCGACGCCACGCTGGTGATCGCCGAGACGAAGAGCGGGCGCGCGCTGACCCACTGGTCGCTGCCGGCGATCGTCAGGCTTGCGGGGTCTTCCCTTCCCGCCCGTTTTGCCCCCGCCCCCGATGCCGACGAGGAACTGGAAATCGACGACGAGGCGATGGTCGCGGCCATCGCCAAGGTCCACCGCCTGATCGAGGCGCGGCGGCCCCATCCCGGCAGGCTGCGCTCGATCCTTCTGGGCGCGGGACTCGCCGCGGTGCTGGGCGCGCTGGTCTTCTGGATGCCCGGGGCGCTCGTGCGGCACACGGCGGCCTCGCTTCCCTTCACCAAACGCCAGGAGATCGGGCGCATGGCGCTGGCCGACCTGACCCGGCTCACCGGCATCCCCTGCGCCGCGGCCGAAGGCCAGGAGGCGCTGGCCCGGCTTCATGGCAGGCTTCTCGGCCCGGAGACCGGGGGCGAGATTTTCGTCGTGCCCGAGGGTGTTGACCGTTCGGTCGCGCTCCCGGGCGGGATCGTCGTGCTGTCGCGCAGCCTGGTGGAGGCGCCCGACACGCCCGAGGTGGCCGCGGGCGAGGTTCTGGCGGCGGACCTCGGCGTGGCCGAGGCCGATCCGCTGGTGGCGCTTCTCGGCAATGCCGGGCTGCGGGCGACGCTGACCCTGCTCACCACCGGCGACCTGCCGCAGCGGGCCGTCGCCGGTTTCGGCGAGGTGGCGTTGCAGCAACCCGCGCCGGCGCTGCCCGACAAGGCCCTTCTCGACCGGTTCGCTTCGGCGGGCGTGCGATCCTCCCCCTATGCCTGGTCCCGCGACCCGAGCGGAGAGAGCGTGCTGCCGCTGATCGAGGCTGACCCGTTCCGCGACCGCACGCCGGAACGCCCGGTGCTCGACGACACCGACTGGGTCGCCCTGCAGGGAATTTGCGGAGGCTGACGGTCAGCCGCGGATGTAGGCGTCGGCGTATCCCGCGCGCCGGGCGGTGGCGAGGGCGGCGCCGAGATCGGCGGCGGATGCGAAGGGGCCGGCCAGGATCGCCTTCACGGCATGGCCCCCCATCCGGCCCGTCGAGCTTGCCACCGGCAGGCCCAGCGCCTTCAGCCGGGCGATGGCGGCCTCGGCGTTCGCAGGCTCGGCGAAGACGCCCACCTGGACATATCCCCCCGGCCCGGCTGCGGGTTCACGAGCGGCTTCGGCGGCGGGCGCCGCCGCACCTGCGGCAGTCTCGCCGTTCTGCCAGACCACGCGATAGGCGCCCCGGTCGGCCCGAAGCGCGCGCCGCGTCTCGGCCGCCGAGGGCGCGCCCGGCGCGACCTCGAGCCCCGGCACTTCGAGCCCGTTCAGATAGCCCACGGGTTCCTCCGGCGCGCGAGCGGCGCACTGCGTCACGCGACGGCCGTCGCTGAGAAGGTAGCGCTGCGCGGTGTCGATCCGTTCAAGGCAGAGCGTGGCCGTGGGCGCGACGGGCCCGTTGCGGACAAGCCGGACAGGCCCCTTCCGGGCCGGCGCGGTCGCCTGCCGCCGCACCGCCGCTGGCTTCGCGGCAGCGGGCTTCGCAATTGCAGGCTTCGCCGCGGGGGCAGGCTTCGCCGCGGGTGCCGACTCTGTCGCCGCCTCTGCGGCGACCGCATCGCCCCCTGCCGTGGCGGCGGGCTCTGCCGGAACGGTTTCCGTCACAGCCGTGACAGGCCCCGCCGCAACGGTCGGCTGGTAGCCGCAGACCAGCTTGCGGTCGCGGCTGACGCGCGGCACCCAGGTCGTCTGCCCGCCCACGCCGGCGCGGATGAAGACGCAGCCCGCGCTGTCGACATACTGGTTGCCGGTGAAGCCGGCGGGCGGCGCTTCCTTCGGCGCGTCGATTTGCACAGGCGTCTGCGCCCCTGCCGGAATGCCCGCCGTCAAAGCCGCCAGGATCGCGGCCGATACCACCCTCAAGACCCGCATGTTCCGCCTCGGTTTTTGTTCGCGGCAGAATGCCAAAGGCGGCAGGCCGAGTAAAGCGGAAATGCCCTATTTAGTGCCAAACATGCGGTCGCCCGCATCCCCTAGTCCGGGGACGATATATCCGTGGTCGTTCAGGCACCTGTCCACCGCCGCCGTGACGATCGGCACGTCGGGATGCGCCTCCTTCATCCGCGCGATGCCCTCCGGCGCCGCCAGCAGGCACATGAAGCGGATGTTCCGCGCCCCCGATGCCTTCAGCAATGCCACTGCCGCCGCCGAGGAATTGCCCGTCGCCAGCATCGGATCGAGCGCAATCACCAGCCGGCTCTCAAGCTCGGACGGCACCTTGTAATAGTACTGCACCGGCTGAAGCGTCTCGGGGTCGCGGTAGAGCCCGACGAAGCCGACCCGTGCCGCCGGGATCAGCTCCAGCACCCCGTCGAGAAGCCCGTTCCCGGCCCTCAGGATCGAGATCAGCGCCAGCTTCTTGCCGTCGATCACCGGCGCATCCATCGGGCAGAGCGGCGTCTCGATGTGCTTCGTCGTCATCTCCATCTCGCGGGTGATCTCGTAGGCCAGAAGCTGGCTGATCTCGCGCAGGAGCCGGCGGAAGGAATTGGTCGAGGTGTCCTTCTCGCGCATCAGCGTCAGCTTGTGCTGCACCAGCGGATGTTTGACGACGGTCAGATGCTCACGCATTCGCACTCTCCAGTCTTTTCAATATCTTATCGAGCGTTTCCGCGTCGCAGAACGCGGCCCGTGCCGCCGTCCCGGCGATCTCGGCGAAGACCCCTTCGTCCCAGTCGAAGGCCTCCGCCAGCATTGCGTATTCGCGTTCCATCGTGGTGTGGAAGAAGGGCGGATCGTCGCTCGAGATGGTGACCTTCACCCCCCTCTCCCGCAGGCGGTGGATCGGATGCGCGCGGACCGAGGGGTAAAGTCCGAGCGCCACGTTCGAGCCGGGGCAGACCTCGAGCACGATCTCTTTCTCTGCGATCTCGTCGACCAGCGCCAGATCCTCGATGGCGCGCACGCCGTGGCCGATCCGTTCGACCCCAAGATCGCGGATCGCGTCCCGCACGCTTTCCGGCCCCGCCCATTCGCCGGCATGGGCGGTCAGCCGCAGACCCGCTTCACGCGCCGCATCAAAGGCCCAGGCGAAATCCCTGGGCTCGCAGACGCTTTCGTCGCCGCCAAGACCAAAGCCCACCAGCCAGTCGCCCGCCGTCTCGCAGGCGCAAAGCGCGACCTCCCGTGCCTTCTCCGGGCCGAAATGGCGCACCGGGGTGACGATGCCGCGCATCACGATCCCGTCCCGGCGTTCGGCCTCCGCCGCCGCCTCGCGGATCGCCGACAGATGGTCGCGCCAGGCGGCAAGGTCGCGCCCGCCGCAGAAATCGGGGCTGAGGAACGCCTCGGTGTAGATCACGCCCGCAGCGGCGCTTTCCTCCAGCACCGCGAGGGTCAGGCGGCGGTAGTCCTCGGGCGTGGTCAGGACCGATGTCGCGGCCTCGTAGACCTTGAGGAAATGTTTGAAGCCGGCGAAGGCATAGTTGCCCCGCTCGTCGAAAATCCTGCGGATGTCGACGTGCTTCTCCGCCGCCAGCCCGCGGATGAAGCCGGGCGGCGCCGCGCCTTCCAGATGCAGGTGCAGCTCGACCTTGGGCAGCATCAGAGAAACGACCTCCCCGGCCCCTGCGACCTGACGCCCAGGTGGGCGGCGACCGAGGCTCCGACATCGACGAAGCCGATCTGGCCCACGGCCCTTTCGCCCAGGCCCCAGCCCACGACCGCCGCGCGTTCGCGGGTGTGGTCGGTGCCGCTCCAGGTCGGGTCGTTGCCGTGATCGGCGGTGAAGATCGCCAGATCGCCCGGCCGCAGCCGCGCGAGGAAGGCCCCTGC
Source organism: Albidovulum sp. (assembly GCA_030837825.1). Classification (GTDB taxonomy): domain Bacteria; phylum Pseudomonadota; class Alphaproteobacteria; order Rhodobacterales; family Rhodobacteraceae; genus Albidovulum. The sequence goes on along the minus strand of JAUQYB010000060.1, from coordinate 20,657 downwards.
CACCCCGTCGAACCATTCCAGCGCCCGGGCGTAGCCGGACACGTCGCGGCGGTGGCCGTAGAGCGTGTCGAACTCCACGAAGTTGGCAAAGGTCAAGGAACCGTCCTCGGCACTGGTTCCAAGCTCCAACAGATGTTGGGAAAGTGCCAGATCGGCGCCCTTCCTCACGTCGTCGATCCCGCGCATCGAGAAGATGTCGCCGATCTTGCCGATGGCGTGGACCTTGCGCCCGGCTTGGTGAAGCCAGTCGCAGAGCGTCGGCGCCGGCGGCTCGATCGCGTAGTCGTGGCGGTTGGCGGTGCGGCGAAAGTCGCCCGGTCCGCCGACGAAGGGCCGCGCGATCACCCGGCCGACCCGCATCGCATGGAGCGTCGGCGCGATGTCACGGCAGAGCGTCAGCAGCCGGTCGAGTCCGAACGCCTCCTCGTGCGCGGCGATCTGGAAGACGCTGTCGGCCGAGGTGTAGCAGATCGGCCAGCCGGTGCGCAGGTGTTCGGCGCAATGCGCCTCGATGATCGGCACGCCTGAGGCATGGCAGTTGCCGAGCGTGCCGCCGGTGCCGGCGAGCCGGGCGACCTCGGCCATCAGCCAGTCGGGAAAGGCGGGCACGGTGTCGGGGAAGTAGTGCCACTCCCAGGGCACCGGCACGCCGGCGAGTTCCCAGTGGCCCGACGGCGTGTCCTTGCCCTTCGACACTTCGGTGGCCGCGCCCCAGAGGCCGGCCGGCTCCGCCCCGAACCCCGGCATCGCCGCGCCGGAAGCCAGCCGCACCGCCGCGCCAAGACCCAGCGCATCGAGGGTGGGCATCCTGAGCGGCCCCGTCCGCCCCTCCTCCGCCCGACCTGCCGCGCAGGCTTCGGCGATATGGCCGAGCGTGTTGGCGCCGCTGTCGGGCCGGCCGGCGTTGAAGAAGGCATCCGCATCGGGTGCGCCGCCAGCGCCGACGCTGTCCATCACGATCAGGAAGGCCCGGCCCATCAGCCGATCCTCTCGTGGATCAGCGGCGGCTCCTCCGGCTCCTCCTCGGCGATGGCGATGGCGGACCGGACGGCGGCGGCGGCGCGCTCGGCATCCTCGGCGCTGGCCGCGTGGACCCGCGCGATGGCCTCGCCCGCCTCCACCGGCTCGCCCAGCGGCATGATCTCCGACAGGCCCACCGAGGGGTTGATCCGGTCCCCGCCCCTGAGCCGCCCGCCGCCGAGACGGACGACGGCATGGCCCAGCGCCTCGCCATCGATCGCGGTGACGAAGCCGGTCCGGTCGGCCACCACGTCGCGCACCACGCGGGCGGCGGGCAGCCGGTCGGGGTAGCGTTCGACGAAATCCGCAGGCCCCCCCAGCGCCGCCACCATCCGGCCGAAGGTCTCGGCCGCGCGGCCCGATTCCAGCGCTTCCTCGATGGCATCGGCGCCCTCGTTCGGGTCGCCGGCAAGCCCCGCAAGCACCAGCGCCTCGGCGCCGAGCGCCACCGTCACGTCCCACAGCGACTGGTTGACCGCGACCCCGGTCATCGTCTCCATCGCCTCGATCACCTCGAGCGCATTGCCCGCCGAGGCGGCGAGCGGCTGGCTCATGTCGGTGATCAGCGCCGCGGTCCGGCAGCCGGCGCCGTTTGCGGTGTCCACCAGCGAACGGGCCAGCGCGCGGGCGTCCTCCATCGACTTCATGAAGGCGCCCGAGCCCACCTTGACGTCGAGCACCAGCGCCTCGAGCCCGGCGGCGAGCTTCTTCGACAGGATCGAGGCGGTGATCAGGTCGATCGATTCCACCGTCCCGGTCACGTCGCGGATCGCATAAAGCCGCCGGTCGGCCGGGGCCACGTCGGCGCTGGCGCCGACGATGGCGAAGCCGATGTCGGCCACCAGCCGGCGCAACTCCTCCACCGGCACGTCGGTGCGGTAGCCGGGGATCGCCTCCAGCTTGTCGAGCGTGCCGCCGGTATGGCCGAGCCCGCGGCCCGAGATCATCGGCACATGGGCGCCGCAGGCCGCCAGCGCCGGGCCGATGAGCAGCGAGGTGCAGTCGCCGATCCCCCCGGTCGAATGCTTGTCGACCACCGGCCCCGGCAGATCCCATTCGAGCACGCCGCCCGAATCGCGCATCGCCAGCGTCCAGGCCACCCGCTCCTCCGCGCCGAGGCGGTTGAGCAGCACCGCCATCGCGAAGGCGCCCGCCTGCGCGTCGGTCACCTCGCCCGAGGCGAGGCCCGTTGCGAACCAGGTCGCGGCCTCGGCCGGCAGGCCCCTGCGGTCGCGGACCGAGGCGATGATGCTGCGGGCGTCCATCAGGGCCGTTCCATGTGCGCCGCCTCGAACCGCCCCGGCAGCAACTCGCCCACCGTGGTCTCGAGCGACCTGCCCTCGGTCGTGGCCAGCGTCACCGGCGTGTCGTGGCGGCCGAATTCGGCCAGCTTCTGGCGGCAGCCGCCGCAGGGCGGCACCGGTGCGGCGCTGTCGGCGATCACCGCCACCTCGATGATCTCGGTCTCGCCCGCGGCGACCATCGCGGCGATGGCGCCCGCCTCGGCGCAGGTGCCTTCCGGGTAGGCCACATTCTCGACATTGCAGCCGGCATAGATGCGCCCGGATCGCGCCCGCACCGCGGCGCCGACCTTGAAATGCGAATAGGGGGCATAGGCGTTCTCGCGCACCTCGCGCGCAGCATCGACGAGTGTCATCCCGGTCTCCTTCCAGCGCATGGAGACTGCGTCCGCCCGCGCCTCTATGCAAGCCTGTCCGGCCGCTTCGGCAAGGAAAGCGCCCGGCAGGGCGGAGGACAAGCGTGCGAGCGACGTCGCCCGGGTTCTTGCGGCGACCCGCCGCCAACGGGGCAGGCGCCGGCGCGGCCCCCGGACATTTCCCCCTCTCCGGCGTGCTTCGGCCGTGCTATCACCGGGGCGCGGGGCCGCGGCGGCGGCCCGCGCTCCGGGCGCCGGCAGAGAACGGGGCTATCGCACGGCCGGAACGTAGTTTAATGTTAAACCAGATTTCGGGGAGGATCTGGAATGGACGAGGCGAGGCAGGAGAACACGCGCCAGGCAGCGCTCGACTACCACGAATTTCCCAAGCCCGGAAAGCTCGAGATCCGCGCCACCAAGCCGATGGCCAACGGCCGCGACCTCGCGCGCGCCTATTCGCCCGGCGTCGCCGAGGCCTGCCTCGAGATCAAGGCCGACCCAGCGACGGCAAGCCGCTACACCGCGCGCGGCAATCTCGTCGCCGTCGTGACCAACGGCACCGCCGTGCTCGGCCTCGGAGACATCGGCCCCGCCGCCGCCAAGCCGGTGATGGAGGGCAAGGCCGTCCTCTTCAAGAAGTTCGCCGACATCGACTGCTTCGACATCGAACTGAACGAAACCGATCCCGAACGGCTGGCTAGGATCGTCTGCGCGCTGGAACCCACCTTTGGTGCCATCAACCTCGAGGACATCAAGGCGCCCGACTGCTTCATCGTCGAACGGATCTGCCGCGAGCGGATGAACATTCCGGTCTTCCACGACGACCAGCACGGCACCGCGATTGTCGTCGGCGCGGCGGCGACCAATGCGCTTCATGTCGCGGGCAAGTCCTTCGACCGGATCAAGGTCGTCTCCACCGGCGGTGGCGCTGCGGGGATCGCCTGCCTTGAGATGCTGGTGAAGCTCGGTGTGCGGCGGGAAAACGTCTGGCTCTGCGATCTCGACGGGCTGGTCTACCACGGTCGCGCCGCAGCGATGACGCCGCAGAAAGCGGCCTTCGCGCAAGGCACGGTGCCGGCGACGCTCGACGAGGTGATCGGCGGCGCCGACCTCTTTCTCGGGCTTTCCGGCCCCGGCGTGCTGACGCCCGCGATGGTGGCGAAGATGGCCGCCCGCCCGATCGTCTTCGCGCTCGCCAACCCCACGCCGGAGATTCTGCCCGACCAGGTGCGCGCCGTTGCGCCCGACGCGATCATTGCCACCGGGCGGTCGGACTTCCCCAACCAGGTCAACAACGTCCTCTGCTTTCCCTTCATCTTCCGCGGTGCGCTCGACGTCGGCGCAACGACGATCAACAAGGAGATGGAACTGGCCTGCATCGAGGGCATCGCCGCCTTGGCCCGGGCCACCACCTCGGCCGAGGCCGCGGCCGCCTACCGGGGTGAGACGCTGACCTTCGGGCCGGACTACCTGATCCCCAAGCCCTTCGATCCCCGGCTGATCGGCACCGTCGCCTCGGCCGTCGCCAGGACCGCGATGGAAACCGGCGTGGCGACGCACCCCATCGCCGACATGGAGGCCTACCGCCAGAGGCTCGACGGCTCGGTCTTCCGGTCGGCACTCCTCATGCGGCCGGTCTTCGAGGCGGCACGCACCGCCACCCGCAAGATCATCTTCGCGGAAGGCGAGGACGAGCGCGTGCTGCGCGCCGCCAACGCGATGCTGGAAGAGATGACCGACCGGCCGATCCTGATCGGCCGGCCCGAGGTGATCGAGCGGCGCTGCGAACGCGCCGGCCTGCCGATCCGGCCGGGGCGCGACTTCGAGAACGTGACCCCCGAAAACGACCCCCGCTACCGCGACTACTGGGGCAGCTATCACGAACTGATGGCGCGACGCGGGGTGACGCCCGACATCGCCCGCGCGATCCTCAGGACCAACACCACCGCCATCGCCGCCATCGCCGTCCACCGCGGCGATGCCGACAGCATGATCTGCGGCACCTTCGGCCAGTATCTGTGGCACCTGAACTACATTCGCCAGGTGCTTGCCCGTAACGGGCTTTCCCCCCACGGCGCGCTCAGCCTGATGATCCAGGAGGACGGGCCGCTCTTCGTCGCCGACACGCATGTGAACGCCGCGCCCACGCCCGAACAGATCGCGACGACCGTGATCGGCGCGGCCCGCCATGCCCGGCGCTTCGGGATCACCCCGCGCGTGGCGCTTTGTTCGCAGTCGAACTTCGGCAGCATGGGAAGCGATTCCGGCCAGCGGATGCGGGCGGCGATGGAAATCCTCGACGCGCGCGAGGTGGACTTCGATTTCGAGGGCGAGATGGCGACCGATGCCGCGCTCGACCCGGATCTCCGCGCCCGCATGTTCCCCGGCAGCCGGTTCCAGGGTGCCGCGAACATCCTCGTCTATGCCTATGCCGATGCCGCGAATGCCGCGCGGAACATGCTGAAGATGCGGGCGGGCGGGCTCGAGGTCGGGCCGATCCTGATGGGGATGGGCAACCGGGCGCATATCGTCACGCCGTCAATCACGCCGCGCGGGCTTCTCAACGTCTCGGCCATCGCCGGAACGCCGGTTTCTCACTACGGCTGAGGGCGCGAATCCGCACCGCGCCCGGCTCTGCAAAATCCGCCGGGCAGCCGGTCGTGTTGCAAAGTCCCGCGCGGTTTTCCGGCAGCGCGTGCAATCGGCGCGCCTTTGCAAATACCACGCACCATCCTTGGCAGAGTTCTGCAAATTTTTCGCCGCAGAGCGGCGATGTGACCGGTAACGCGCTTGCCGCAAGGGCACGCGCGCCGTAACACGAATCCATCGGTTCGGAGGAGGATGCAATGGCATACCGGGACGTCTACGCAAGCTGGAAGGCCGATCCGGAGCAATTCTGGATGCAGGCGGCGCAGGCGATCGACTGGGCGACGCCACCGTCTCGGGCGCTTTTCGCCGACCGGGCGCCTTTCTACGAATGGTTCTGCGACGCCCGCGTCAACACCTGCTGGAACGCGGTGGACCGGCATGTCGAGGCGGGCCGCGGCGACCAGCTGGCGATCATCCACGACAGCCCGATCACCCATTCGACCAAGGGCATCACCTATCGCGAGTTGCGCGACCGCGTCGCCAGCCTCGCCGGGGCGCTGCGCGCCAGGGGCGTCGGCAAGGGCGACCGGGTGATCATCTACATGCCGATGGTGCCCGAGGCGCTGGAGGCGATGCTGGCCTGCGCCCGGCTCGGCGCGATCCATTCGGTGGTCTTCGGCGGCTTCGCCGCGCACGAACTCGCGGTCCGGATCGACGACGCCAAGCCCCGCGCGATCATCGCCGCCTCCTGCGGGCTCGAACCCGGCCGGGTCGTGCACTACAAGCCTCTGGTCGATGCCGCGATCGACCAGGCCAGCCACAAGCCCGACTTCTGCGTCATCTTCCAGCGCGAGCAGGAGGTGGCGAAGCTGATCGACGGGCGCGACTACGCATGGCATTCCTTCCAGTACGGCGTGGAGCCGGCCGAGTGCGTGCCGGTCGAAGGCAACCACCCGGCCTATGTCCTCTACACCTCGGGCACCACGGGGGCACCGAAGGGCGTGGTGCGGCCGACCGCCGGCCATCTCGTCGCGCTCAACTGGACGATGAAGAACCTCTACAACGTCGAGGCGGGCGACGTCTTCTGGGCGGCCTCGGACGTGGGCTGGGTCGTCGGCCACAGCTACATCTGCGACGGGCCGCTGATCGCCGGCTGCACCACCATCGTCTTCGAGGGCAAGCCCGTCGGCACGCCTGACGCCGGTGCCTTCTGGCGGGTGATCCAGAACCACAAGGTGAAGTCGTTCTTCACCGCGCCGACGGCGTTCCGCGCCATCAAGCGCGAGGATCCCGAAGGAAGGCTGATCGGCGACTACAACCTGCGCAGCCTCCAGGCGCTGTTCCTCGCCGGCGAGCGCGCCGATCCCGACACGATCAAATGGGCGCAACGCCACCTGCGGGTGCCGGTCATCGACCACTGGTGGCAGACCGAGACCGGCTGGGCCATCGCCGGCAATCCCCTGGGGATCGAGGAGCTTCCGGTGAAGGTCGGCTCGCCCTCGGTCGCCATGCCGGGCTACGACGTGCAGGCACTCGACGAGGGCGGCCATCCGGTGGCGCCCGGCACTCTTGGCGCCATCGCCGTGAAGCTGCCGCTTCCGCCGGGCACGCTGCCCACGCTCTGGAACGCCGAGGAACGGTTCCGGAAATCCTACCTGGACCATTTCCCGGGCTACTACGAGACCGGCGATGCAGGCTATATCGACGAGGACGGCTACCTCTACATCATGGCCCGCACCGACGACGTGATCAACGTGGCGGGTCACCGGCTGTCGACGGGGGCGATGGAGGAGGTGCTGGCGAGCCACCAGGATGTCGCCGAATGCGCGGTGATCGGGATCGCCGACGCGCTCAAGGGCCAGATGCCGCTCGGCTTCCTCTGCCTCAACAAGGGCACCAACCGCCCGCACGGCGAAGTGGTGAAGGAATGCGTGAAGCTCGTGCGCGACCGCATCGGCCCGGTGGCGGCCTTCAAGCTCGCCTGCGTTGTCGACCGGCTGCCCAAGACGCGCTCGGGCAAGATCCTGCGTGGCACGATGGCCAAGATCGCCGACGGCGAGGACTACAAGATGCCCGCCACGATCGACGACCCCGCGATTCTCGACGAGATCGCCGTGGCGCTGAAGGGGCTCGGCTATCCCGCAGCGAAGCAATAATGCAACAATTGGAATGCGTTCCGCGGATTGAACCCGCAGGCGCATCGCATTCGGCGCTTCAGACAGGTTGGCGTGGCGGCTAACGTCACGTAAAACCTGTGCATCATGCAACCGATACTTGTATTTTTCAGGATGCGGCGCTCCAATCCGGCCCTGGAGGCAGGTCGTGACTGACGCAGTGTCCATCAGTGGTGCGCGCGCCGTGCGCGACCTCGAAGCCGGCAGGATGACCCTGCTTGGCCACGACCTTCGCGCTGCCGTCTCCGACATCATCGGCGGTCTGAGGCTGATCGGCCAGGAGGGCCTGGACGAGCCGACGCGGCTGCAACTCGAACGGGTGCGGGCCTCGGGCGAGCTTCTGGCACGGCTCCTGGAACAGGGGCTTGCCCAGATGCTGGGCGAGGACGACTTCGCCGCGACGCATCCGGCCAATGTCCAGATGCCGCGGTTCCTCTACGACATCGAGATGCGCTGGTCGGGCCGGGCAAGCGAGAAGGGCCTCGGCTTCGTGATGACGCTGGCCGACGACGTGCCGCCGGTTCTCACCCTTGACCGGATCGCGCTGGAAAGAATCCTGTCGAACCTCCTGTCGAACGCGATCAAGTACACCGACCGGGGCACTGTCACGGTCGACGTGTCGATGGGCGCCTCGGGGGCCTTGCGCTTTTCCGTCACCGACGAGGGTCCCGGCTTCTCGGCCGAGGCGCTCTGCCGGCTCTTTGAACGGCATGGCCGGCCCGATGGCGCCCGCAAGCCGGGCGACGGGCTCGGCATGCACATCACCCGCGACATGGCGGGCCAGCTTGACGGCATCATCAGCGTCGAGAACCTGCCCGGCGGCGGCGGCGCGCGGGTGACGCTCGACGTGCCGCCGGAAAGCTGGACGATCGCCGCGCCCGAAAAGGTGGCGGAACTGCCCGACCTCAGCCGCACCAAGGTTCTGGTGGCCGAGGACAACGCGACGAACCAGACGATCATCAGCCACATGCTGGCCCGGATGGGCGCACAGTTCGAGATCGCCGCGGATGGTGTCGAGGCGCTCCAGTGGCTGGAACGCGAGACCTTCGATCTGGCGCTGATCGACATCGAGATGCCGCGGATGAACGGCATCGAGGTGATCCGCACGCTCCGCGCCAATCGCCACCTGCATTCCACCATGCCGGTCATCGCGATCACCGCCTATGTGCTGCGCGCCAACCGCGACGCGATCTACGCGGCAGGCGCCGACGCGATCCTGGCCAAACCGCTGGCCGGTCTCGATACCTTCGGCCTTGCGATCGCCAGCGCGCTGGCGCGCGCGGGGGGCGGCGGCGTTACGGTGGCGCCCGACGCCGGGGTGGGCGAAGGGTTCGATCGCCGGACCTTCGATCACCTGATCGCGATCGCGGGGCCCGAGGCGGCGCAGGAACTTCTCGAACGGCTCTGCGCCGATCTCGACAAATGCGCGCAGGGGCTCGCGGCCGGCCTCTCCCGCGCCGACCTCGCTGCCGTCCGGGCCGAGACGCATGTGCTGATCGCGCTCGCCGGAGCCGTCGGCGACGCCCGGCTGCAATGTCTTGCGCAGACCCTGAACACCGGCGCGCACCGGCACGATGGCGCAGCCCTCGACCGCTACGGCGACGAGGCGCTGACGCAACTCGACGCGCTGATCCGCTTCGTCGCGCAGGAACGCGCAGGCCGGGGCGAGGCCGCATGAGCGCACCGACGCTTCTTCTCGTCGAGGACACGCCGTCGCTGCAACTCGTCTACCAGTCGGTGCTGCGCTCGGCCGGGCATGCGGTGCGCTGCGCGGGTGATGCCGCCTCCGGCCTTGCCGCCTTCAAGGCGATCCTTCCCCCGGTCGTGCTTCTGGACCTGATGCTGCCCGACCGCGACGGCCTTGACCTGATGCGCGATTTCCTGGCGCTGCGTCCCGAGACGCGGGTCATCGTGATCACCGCGAACGGCTCGATCAACAAGGCCGTGGCGGCGATGCGCGCGGGGGCCCACGAATTTCTCGTCAAGCCTTTCGACGAGCAGCGCTTTCTTGCGGCCGTCGACAATGCGCTTTCCGGCACCGCGAGCGCCGGGGCCGCGGCAGAGCCTCCGCGCCAGCCGCAGGCGCCGGGCGACTTCATCGGCGCCTCGGAGCCGATGCGGCAGGTCTACGCCAAGATCCGATCGGTCTCCCGCTCGATGGCCACGGTCTTCATCACCGGCGAAAGCGGCACCGGCAAGGAGCTCTGCGCCCAGGCGGTGCACGACCTGTCGAGCCGCGCCGACGCGCCCTTCGTGCCGCTCAACTGCGGCGCCATCCCCTCGGAGCTTCTCGAATCCGAGGTCTTCGGCCATGTGAAGGGCTCCTTCACCGGCGCGCTCTCCGACAAGCCCGGCGCCGCCGCCGCGGCCGATGGCGGCACGCTCTTTCTCGACGAGATCTGCGAGCTTGACCCGAACCTTCAGACCAAGCTTCTGCGGTTTCTCCAGACCTCGACGATCCAGCCCGTCGGCGCCACCCGGCCGCGCAAGGTCAACGTCCGGATCGTCTGCGCCACCAACCGCGATCCCTTGCAGGAGGTCCGCCGCGGCCGGTTCCGCGAGGACCTCTACTACCGCCTGCATGTCGTGCCGATCCACATGCCGCCGCTGCGCGACCGCGGCGAGGACGTGGTGACCATCGCCGAGGCCGCGCTCGCGCGGTTTGCGCGCGAAGAGGGGCGCCGGTTCCAGAGCATCGACGCCGAGGTCCTGGCGATCTTCCGCCGGCTCAACTGGCCGGGCAACGTCCGCCAGCTTCTCAACGTCATCCGCCATGTCGTCGTGCTGAACGACGGGCCGGCGGTGACCCGGGCGATGCTGCCGATCGAACTGCACCACGAGATCGAGGAGCCCGGGCCGTCGGCCGATCCCGCGCCGCCACCGCGCGTGCCGCTGGAAGGCCTCGTCGGCCGGACGCTGGCCGAGATCGAGCGGCTGGTGATCGAGGAGACGATCGCCCGCCACGGCGGCTCCGTTCCCAAGGCCGCCCGCGTGCTCGACGTCTCGCCTTCCACGCTCTACCGCAAGATTGAGGTGTGGCAGGTCCGGACTGGTCCGGGGCTGATCCGGGGCTGATCCGGAAGCGGGCCGGTCAGACGAACTGCTCGCTGGTCAGCCGTTCCTCGAGCCCGTGGCCCGGGTCGAAGAGGATGCGGTGCCGGATCGAGGCTTCGGACTGAATCTCCACCGAGACGACGTTGCGCACCGAACGCCCGTCGGCGTCGGCCATCACCGGACGCTTGTCGGCTTCGAGCACGTCGAAGCGGACATGCGCCGTCTTGGGCAGGATCGCGCCCCGCCAGCGCCGCGGCCGGAACGCGGCCATCGGCGTCAGCGCCAGCACCTCGGCGCCGATCGGCAGGATCGGCCCGTGCGCCGAATAGTTGTAGGCGGTCGAGCCCGCCGGGGTGGAAACCAGCGCCCCGTCGCAGATCAGCTCCTCCATCCGAACCTTGCCGTCGATCGTGACCTTCAGCTTCGCCGCCTGCGGACCCGCGCGCAGAAGCGACACCTCGTTGATCGCAAGCGCCCGGTGCAGCGTTCCGTCCGCCGTCACCGCCCGCATCGCCAGCGGGTTGATGACCTCCTCCTCGGCGGCGGCGAGCCGTTCGGCCAGCCCCTCCTCGGCATATTCGTTCATCAGGAAGCCGATCGTGCCGCAATTCATGCCGTAGACCGGCAGGCCCAGCGCCTGCGTCCCGTGCAGCGTGTGCAGCATGAAGCCGTCACCGCCGAGGGCCACGATCACCTCGGCCCGGTCGAGCGGCACCGACCCGTAGGCGCCGGTCAGCGTGAGAAGCGCGTTCTGCGCGACCTCGGTCTCGCTGGCAAGAAACGCGATCCTCTTCGACGGCTGCACCCCAGGGCCTCCCCGACATCTCCGGCCTTTGTCCCTCGCCCGGCAGCCGATGACAAGCCCGTCACGATAGGGGGCGGGACCGTCCGCGCGTTACGGAAAAGTTTCCGATAGTGGAATTCGTTTCGCCCCTGCGCTCAAACAGGTCGGTTTCCTTCTTTTCGCACTCCGCCCGCTCGGCTAAAGAGCCCTTCGACCGCAGGCCCCAGGAGATCCACATGACCAGCCAGACCCGCGACGCCGGTTTCTTCACCGAAAGCCTTTCCTCGCGCGACCCCGAGGTCTTCAAGTCGATCCGCGACGAGCTGGGCCGCCAGCGCGACGAGATCGAACTGATCGCATCCGAGAACATCGTTTCGAAGGCGGTGCTCGAGGCGCAGGGCTCGGTCATGACCAACAAATATGCCGAGGGCTATCCGGGCAAGCGCTACTACGGCGGCTGCCAATATGTCGACGTGGCCGAGACGCTAGCGATCGAGCGGGCGAAGACGCTCTTTGGCTGCAACTTCGCCAACGTCCAGCCGAACTCCGGCAGTCAGATGAACCAGGCGGTGTTTCTCGCGCTTCTCAAGCCCGGCGACACCTTCATGGGGCTCGACCTCAACTCCGGCGGCCACCTCACCCACGGCTCGCCCGTCAACATGTCGGGCAAGTGGTTCAACGTCGTCTCCTACGGCGTCAGGAAACAGGACGAACGGCTCGACATCGAGGCGGTGCGCGAAACCGCGCTCGCCCACAAGCCGAAGCTGATCATCGCCGGCGGCACCGCCTATTCCCGCACCTGGGACTGGGCCGCGTTCCGCAGGATCGCCGACGAGGTGGGCGCGTATCTGATGGTCGACATGGCCCATATCGCCGGCCTCGTCGCCGGCGGCCAGCATCCCTCGCCGCTGCCGCACGCCCATGTCGTGACCACGACGACCCACAAGAGCCTGCGTGGCCCGCGCGGCGGCATGGTGCTGACCAACGACGAGGACATCGCCAAGAAGATCAACGCCGCCGTCTTCCCCGGCCTTCAGGGCGGGCCGCTGATGCACGTGATCGCCGCCAAGGCGGTGGCCTTCGGCGAGGCGCTCGATCCCTCGTTCAGGGACTATGCCGCGCAGATCGTGAAGAACGCCAGGGCGATGGCCGACCAGTTGATGAAGGGCGGCATCAACATCGTTTCCGGCGGCACTGACAACCACCTGATGCTGGCCGACCTGCGGCCGAAGAAGGTCACCGGCAAGGCGACCGAGGCCGCGCTCGGCCGGGCGCATATCACCTGCAACAAGAACGGCGTGCCCTTCGACCCGGAAAAGCCCTTCGTGACTTCCGGCATCCGCCTCGGCACCCCCGCCGGCACGACGCGCGGCTTCACGGAGGCCGAGTTCCGCCAGATCGCCGACTGGATCGTCGAGGTGGTGGACGGGCTCGCGGCAAATGGCGACGAGGGCAATGCCGAAGTCGAGGCTTCGGTCCGCGCCAAGGTCAAGGCGCTCTGCGCGAAGTTTCCGCTCTATCCGGGCATGTGACCGAAGGGCGCGCCGGCCGGAGGTCGGCGCGCCAAACCTGCGGTCAGAGAAAGCCGCGCCAGAGAAGCAGGGCCACGACCAGAACGGCCGTGACGAAGAGCCCGGTGGCAAAGCCCGTGACCATCTCCAGAAGCAACGCCCGCCGCCGGGCCGAGGCGCCAAGCGGCTTGAGGTAGCGCACGCAGGCATCGTAGGCCTCGGCGATCCGCTCATGATCAAGCTGCATCTGCAGGCGCGGAACGCCGGCCTGTTCGGCCGATCTGGCCAGGAATTCCGCCTTCCGCCGCACCTTGCGGGGCAGAAGCCGCCCGCCGCGGCGGAGCTTCTCGGCCAGGCCCCGGCCGCGGACGCGCAGCCGCGCCTCCATCAGCTCGGCCACCCGCCCCGCCATCTGCTGAACACTGACGCCGCTCATGCCACCCCTCACCGGCGCCAGACTACTGCGGCGCGGGCCTTGCCGCAACGTCACTGGAAGGCCGCGCGCCGCCGCGCTAAGAAGATCCCATGCTTGCCTTCACCGACATCGGCGCCCCCTCGCGCCTGCCCACGCTTCTGATCGTCCACGGCCTTTTCGGCTCGGCCCGCAACTGGGGCGCCGTCGCCCGGCGGCTGTCCGAGGACCGCCGCGTCATCGCCGTCGACATGCGCAATCACGGCCGGAGTTTCCGCGCCGACAGCCAGTCCTACGCCGACATGGCGGGCGACCTCGCCCGGGTGATCGATGTCGTCGGCGGCCCGGTGGACGTTGTCGGCCATTCGATGGGGGGCAAGGCGGCAATGCAGCTTGCGCTGACGCGCGGAGAGCTTGTCGACCGCCTCGTCGTCGCCGACATCGCCCCGGTGGCCTACGGGCACAGCCAAGCGCATCTCGTCCGGGCGATGCGGGGGCTGGACCTGAATGGCCTTGCCGCGCGGTCCGACGCCGACCGGCGGCTTGCGGAAGCGGTTCCGGAGGATGGCGTCCGCGCCTTCCTTCTCCAGTCGCTCGATCTCAAGGCCGACCCTCCCGAATGGCGGCTGAACCTCGACGTGCTGGAGCGCGAGATGGAGAAGATCATCGGCTGGCCCGGCACCGAAGGGCGGTTCGAGAGGCCCGCGCTGTTCCTGACCGGGGCCCTCTCGGATTACGTCCGGCCGGAGCACCGTCAGACCATCAAGCGCCTGTTTCCGAATGCGAAATTCGCCAAAATCCCCGGCGCAGGCCACTGGCTTCACGCCGAGCGGCCGAGAGAGTTCGAGGCGGCGGTGCGAGCGTTTCTCGACCGGCCTTCAGACGGTTGAAAGCCTTTTCGCTATCATCCAGGCGACCGGCACGGCCACTGCGGCCCCAGCCGCCGCCGCAGCGATGATGCTTTGCAGATCAACGAGATTCATCGTCAGCGCGGCGATGATGGCAGAGCCCGCGAGGACGGTCGCGGCGAGCGTATAGAGAATGAGGAAGAGGCGGAACATCGGCGGTGTCCTTCGCTTCGGAGCGCGTTTTCGCCTTTTTTCGTAAGGATTTAGGGAGTTCTCTGCCTTGATCTGGATCAGGTCCGGCAGTCCAGCGCGAACCTTGCCACGCCGGTGTCGCCGGGGATCTTCGTGGTCATCGAGTTGGCGATGACGCGGCAGCCCGTCGCGGCCTCGGCAGCCTCGGCCATGAGCGCGGGAACCGCCCCGCGCCGGGGGCGCGAGAGATAGCCCATCCGCACCACCTCCACCTCGCTTCCCTGTTGGAACACGACAAAATCCATTCCCCCGCGCGTCACCTCCGACCGCACCGAGCCGAACATGTCGGGGGCCGGCGAGGCGCCGCAGGCGGCGAGGAGGAGGATGGCGGGGACCATGCGCATGGCGCGATCCTGACCGGGTGTGGTTAACAGGGCGTTAACGTCTGCCCCATCGGTTCGGCGTCGGTTCGGCGTCGGTTTCGCGTCGGTTTCGCGTCGGTTTTCCGTCCCGACAGCGCCGCCCCGCCACCGAAGCCGCGTCCCGGGGAACCCCCGGGGAACCCCGGCCCCGCCCCGGGCGTTGGAGAGGGACAACCCGATCCGCTGAATCACCCGGAGGTTCCCATGATCCGCCTGACCCTGCCCCTGCTCGCCCTCATCGCCCTGACCGCCTGCGAGACGGTCAAGGGCGCGGGCCGCGACCTGCAAACGACCGGCAGCGCGATCAGCTCCGAAGCCGCCGAGGCGCAGTCGGAAATGTGATCAGCCTCCGGTCCGGCGCGCCGCCGCGACTGCCGAGCCACCGATCATCGCCCCCGGGGTCCCCGACGGCGCAAAGAGCGCCGCCGGAACCGTCGGGCGAAAGGCCTTGCGGGGATTCTCCGCGGCCCAGAGCGCATAGGCGCCGACCAGAACGGCGCCGAAAGCCAGCCATCGTCCCATCTTAAACCTCTCCCTCGACAGACACTTGGCACCAGTCTGGCAGCGGATTGGGGCAATTCTTGGGTAGCCGCCACGACGGGCCACCGCCGCGGGAAAAGTCGGCCCGACGGGTGCGCGCATGGGACCGCGCCAGACCCGGAGGCGCATCAGGTCGGGCCGCACCCCACAGGGCCTGTCAGGTTGGGGCGGCGTAGGTCAGAGTGATCGTGCCCGCCGCCTTCTGCGCCTCGAGGAACTCGGCCGACGTGAAGCACTGCACGGTCTTGAGCCCGGTGACCGCGCCCGAGGCGCCGGCGACCATCAGCGCCGCCAGCATCCGGACAATGTCGTCCGAGGTGACGCGCATGATGAAATCGGTCTCGCCGGTCGTCAGGAAATAGCTTTCAAGCCTGCCTCCCGCAGCGGCGATGAGCGCGCCGGTGGCCGTTTGCCGGTCGCTCGGATGGGCGATCATGCCTTTCATGGCGGCGGGCGTGTAGCTGCCGGTGATGATGTACTGAGCCATTTCAAGCGTCCTCCCGGGCGGGCACTCGCACACTCGGCCGGCGCAATGCCGTCCGATCCCCGAACGCTCCGCCGACGCAGAGTTTAGCATGGAACGGGCCGCCGAGGGAGGCCGCCGGGCCCGCGCGTGCGCCCCAGCCGTCAGGCGGTGACGGGGTCGGCCACGAGGCCCGCGGCGATGCTGTCGAGCACGGTTGCGGCTTCGGCCGGATCGAAATCGGTGCCGTAGCGCTTGCGCACGCCCATGTCGGACAGGAGGTGATAGCGCGTCGCCGTCACCCCGTGGCGCGCGAGGCAGCTCTTCACGCAGGCGAGCGCGCAGCCGTCGAGCGCGACGATCGGCCGGCCGGACCTGGCGATGCGCACGAGCTTCGGCACGTCGCCGCCGACGCCGGCGATGCAGGACATCTCCGCCAGCCCCCGCCGATCGAGCTGGATGGCGACATGGTTCGCCATCTGCGCGGCGCTGGAGCAGCCCGAGCAGGAATAGACGAGCGGCCGGTCGGGCCGCCGGTCGGGCGGCAGGTCGGGCGGCAGGTCGGCGCGGGCTGCCATCGCGGGCTCCTCTGCTTCGGGATCGCCGGCGACCCTGCACCGATCCTCCGGCGGGCGTCGAGATGCGGATTGTCGCAGTGCCCCTCTCCGCCCTGCCCGTCCCCGCCCCGCGCGGCCCGCCCCGCCCCGCCCGGCCATGTCGAAGACCGCGAAGGACGCCATTGCCGGGAACCGGGCAGGCCCGATGGAACCATCCGGCGGGTTCGCGCGCTTGCTTGATGCACTCTTGCGATGGAGGTTTCCGATGACGACGAAACTCTGGCTGGTCCTGACGCTCCTCATCGCCGCGACGACGCTGTCGGCCTGCGGCCCCCTGGTCGGTGCCGCGGGCGCCGTCGCCGCCGACAACGCGGCGGAAGAAAACGGCGACGACGGCCTGTTCTGAGGGACCGCAAAACCTGAGCGGAAGGAGAGACCCGCTTTCGCGGGAACCGGGCACTCGTCCCTCCGGCCAACCTGTCACGTCCGCGCGAGCGAGGAGCCCGTGATTTCTGGCGCAACCTGTCAATCCCGCGAGAGCCGGGATCAGGAATCCATCTTCAAAGCCGAGATGAACGCCTCCTGCGGGATCTCCACCTTGCCGAACTGGCGCATCTTCTTCTTGCCGGCCTTCTGCTTTTCCAGAAGCTTGCGCTTGCGGGTGGCGTCGCCCCCGTAGCACTTCGCCGTCACGTCCTTGCGGAGCGCCGAGAGCGTTTCCCGCGCGATCACCCTTCCGCCGATCGCCGCCTGGATCGGGATCTTGAACATGTGCCGCGGGATCAGGTCCTTGAGCTTTTCCACCATCGCCCGGCCCCGCGCCTCTGCCCGGTCGCGGTGGACCATGATCGAGAGCGCGTCCACCGGCTCGTCGTTGACGAGGATCTGCATCTTGACGAGGAAATCCTCGCGGTAGCCGAGCATCTGGTAGTCGAAGCTGGCATAGCCCTTGGTGACCGATTTCAGCCGGTCGTAGAAGTCGAAGACCACCTCGGCGAGCGGCAGGTCGTAGACCACCATCGCGCGCGACCCGGCATAGGTCAGGTCGAGTTGCAGCCCGCGCCGGTCCTGGCAGAGCTTCAGCACGTCGCCGAGGTAGTCGTCGGGCACCATGATTGTCGCCTTGATCCGCGGCTCCTCGATATGGTCGACATAGGTCAGGTCGGGCATGTCGGCGGGGTTGTGCAGCTCGCGCACCTCGCCGTCCTTCATGTGGAGCCTGAAGACCACCGAGGGCGCGGTGGTGATCAGGTCGAGGTCGTATTCGCGTTCCAGCCGGTCGCGCACCACTTCCAGGTGCAGAAGCCCGAGGAAGCCCATGCGGAAGCCGAAACCCAGCGCCGCGCTGGTCTCCATCTCGTAGGTGAAGCTCGCGTCGTTCAGCGCCAGCTTCTCGATCGCGTCGCGCAGGGATTCGAAATCGGCGGCGTCGACCGGGAAAAGCCCGCAGAACACCACCGGCTGCGCCGGCTTGAAGCCGGGGAGCGCCCGGGCACAGGGCTTGCGCTCATGGGTGATCGTGTCGCCGACGCGGGTGTCGCGGACCTGCTTGATCGAGGCGGTGAAGACGCCGATCTCGCCCGGCCCCAGTTCGGCGATGTCGACCATCTGGGGCTTCAGCACGGCGAGCTTGTCGATGCCGTAGACGGCGCCGGTCTGCATCATCTTGATCCGGTCGCCCCTGGCGACGCGGCCGTCCATCACCCGGATCATCACCACGACGCCGAGGTAGGGGTCATACCAGCTATCGACCAGCATCGCCTTCAGGGGCGCGGTCCGGTCGCCCTTCGGCGCCGGCAGGCGGTGGACGATCGCCTCCAGCACCTCGGGGATGCCGATGCCGGTCTTGGCCGAGATCGGGATCGCCGCGCTGGCGTCGATGCCGATGACGTCCTCGATCTCGGCCTTCACCCGGTCGGGGTCGGCCGCCGGCAGGTCGATCTTGTTCAGGACCGGCACAAGCTCGTGGTCGGCGTCGATCGCCTGATAGGCGTTGGCGAGGGTCTGCGCCTCCACCCCCTGGGTCGCATCCACCACCAGGAGCGAGCCCTCGACCGCGCGCATCGAGCGGGAGACCTCGTAGGCGAAGTCGACATGGCCCGGCGTGTCGATCAGGTTCAGCACATAGGTCTTGCCGTCCTTCGCCGGATACTCGATCCGCACGGTGTTGGCCTTGATGGTGATGCCGCGCTCGCGCTCGATGTCCATCGAGTCGAGAAGCTGGGCCTTCATGTCGCGCATCGCCACGGTGCCGGTCATCTGGATGAGCCGGTCGGCAAGGGTGGATTTGCCGTGGTCGATATGGGCCACGATGGAGAAGTTGCGGATCTGGGCAAGCTCGGTCATGGGAGCGGCATATGCGCGGGAAACCGCGGGCGGTCAAGCGGGCGCGGATCGGCCGAGCGCGCGCTGTTCGCCGGGTTCGAGAAAGGCGGCGATCTGCGCCAGCATGTGCGCCACCGCCCGGTCGCGGCTGGTGCCGTCGTCGGCCGCCCGGCGCAGCCAAAGCCCGTCGATCATCACCCCGACGGTCAGTATCGCCGCCTCCAGCCGGTCGCCCGTCAGTGCCGGCTTGAGGCAGGAGGCGAGGTTCGAGGCGAGACGGCGGTAGAAGTAGCGCTGGAGGCGCGCGTATTCGGGATTGGCGGTGGCGGCGGCGCAGACCGAAAGCCAGGCATTGGCGGCGGCGCGGTTGTAGTTTGCCGCCGGGAAGTTGCCCTCGACGATCGCGGTGAGCCGGTCCCAGGGGGTGACGGCGGCGCGCAGGCGGCGGGCGATATCCTCCATCAAAATGCGGTTGTTGTAGCGCACCATCTGGAAGAGCACGTCCTCCTTGCCGCGGAAGTAATAGGCAAGGATGCCGGGTGACAGGCCGGCCTCGGCGCAGATGCGCGCGGTGGTGAGGCCCGCGAGGCCTTGCGTCAGGAACACCCGGTGCGCCGCGAGAATCAGTTCCTCGCGGCGGATATCCTCGATTCGGCTGCGCTTTCGGGCATTCATGACCCGCCAACCCTAGGGAAATCCATTATTAAATACTCATACAATTTTTTGTTTGATCATTCAATATTCTTATCGAAACTGATGCCGTCTCGGACTGGGGAGGATCGTCATGGGATCGAAATCACTTCTGGGCGGCACAGCGCTGGCCCTGGTGGCGGGCGCTGGCCGGCTGGGCCGACGGCGCGGCGTGCGGGAAGGTGCGGATCGCCGATGGCGGCTGGACCGACATCGCCTTCACCAACGCCACGGCCGAGCTGTTGCTCGGGGCGCTGGGCTATGAATCGGAACAGACGCCGCTGGGACTCGACGTGACCTACGTGAGCCTCCAGAACGGCCAGATCGACGTCTTCCAGGGCAACTGGCGCCCGGTGCAGGACGAGCGGTACAAGTCCTATTTCGACAACAATCATGTCGAGGTTCTGGGCACAAACCTGACGGGAGCGAAATACACGCTTGTCGTGCCGGACTATGTCGCTGACGCGGGCGTGACGTCCTTCGGCGACCTGGCCGCTCATGCCAACGAATTCGACCGGCGCATCTACGGGATCGAGCCGGGCACCAACCAGATGCTGATCGACATGATCGCCGCCGATCGGCACCGGCTGGGCGACTGGAAGGTAGTGGAATCGAGCGAGGCCGGGATGCTTGCGCAAGTGGCCCGCGCCGTCGAGAAGAAGGAGTGGATCGTCTTCCTAGGATGGGCGCCGCATCCGATGAATGTTAACTATGACATCACCTATCTGTCCGGCGGCGACATCGAATTCGGACCGGACCTTGGCAGCGCCACGGTCCGGACGCTCAGCCGCCCCGGCTATGCCGCCGAATGCCCGAACGCGGCGAAGCTGTTCGCCAACCTGACCTACGACATTGACTTCGAGAACCACGGAATGCAGCGGATCATGGGCGACGGCGAAAGCCCGTCCGATGCCGCCCGCGCCATGATCGCGGCGGAGCCGGCGCGGCTCGACAAGTGGCTCGACGGAGTGACGACGCTCGCGGGCGAGCCGGCCCTGCCGGCGGTGCGCGCCGCGCTCGGGCTCTGAGGAGGTTGGCGAATGGACGGCACGATGCTCGCGGCGGTGCTGGGCGATTTCGGCGCGGAGCTGCGCCTGGAACGGGTGCCGCGCCCGGAGCCGGGGCCGGGGAAGATCCTGATCCGGCTGGAGGCAAGCGGCGTCTGCCACACCGATGTCCATATCTGGCAGGGATCGGTGCGCCCACCGCAGCCGCCATCGCCCTTCATCCTCGGCCACGAGGGGGTGGGTGAGGTCGTGGCCCTGGGCGATGGCGTCAGCGACTGGCGGATCGGTGACCGCGCCGGGGCGGCCTGGATCCACGACACCTGCGGCGCCTGCGCCGAATGCCGGTCGGGGCACGAAAGCTTCTGCCAGCACCACCGCGCCCACGGGCTGAACGTGCCCGGCACCTTCGCGG
>JAUQYB010000059.1 GCA_030837825.1 Albidovulum sp. | reverse complement strand
ACCCGTCACATCCGCACCCGTTCGCCCTCGGGATCGTAGAGCGGCTTCAGCGACATCGCCGCCGCCACCCGCCGCCCGGCGATCTCGATCTCGTAGCGCGATTCCTTCAGCGCCTCGACGCCTTCGTCCGTGCAGGGCAGGTAGCCCATGCCGATCGCCGCGCCGAGGTGGTGGCCGTAGGCGCCCGAGGTCACATGGCCGACGATCCTGCCGTCCCTGAGGATCGGCTCGTTGTGATAGACCATCACCTCGGGATCGGAGAGGCGGAACTGCACCATCCGCCGGTCGAGCCCCGCCTCCTTCTTCCTCAGCACCGCATCGCGGCCGATGAAATCCGGCTTCGCGGTCCGGACGGCAAAGCCGAGCCCCGCCTCCAGCACGTGATCCTCGCTGGTGATGTCGTGGCCGAAATGGCGGAACGCCTTCTCGATCCGGCAGGAATCCATCATGTGCATGCCGCAGAGCCTGAGCCCCACATCCGCCCCCGCCTCTCGCAGCACCTCGAACACATGCGCGGCCATGTCGGAGGAAACGTAGACCTCCCAGCCGAGTTCCCCGACGTAAGAAACCCGGTGGGCACGGGCCAGCCCCATGCCGATCTCGATCTCCTGCGCGGTGCCGAAGGGGTTGGTGGCGTTGGAGAAGTCATTCGGGCTGACCTTCCGCATCAGATCGCGCGCCTTCGGCCCCATCACCGCCAGCACGCCTTCCGCCGCGGTCATGTCGGTCAGGACCACGTTGAAGTCGCCGATGTTGCGGCGCATCCAGGCCTGGTCCTTCGGCCGGGTGACCGAGGGCGTGACGACGAGATAGGCGGTCTCCGATAGCCGCGTGACGGTCACGTCGGCCTCGATCCCGCCCTTCGTGTTCAGGAACTGGGTATAGACGATGCGTCCCACGGGCACCGAGAGATCGGCGCCGCAGACATGGTTCAGGAAGGCCTCGGCATCGCGCCCTTCGACCCTGATCTTGCCGAAGGACGACATGTCATACATGCCGACACCGGTGCGGATCGCCCGATGCTCTTCGGCCGCATTGGCGAACCAGTTCTGCCGGCCCCAGGAATAGGCGTAGTCCCGCGCCTGATCCGGCCCCGCAAACCAGTTCGCGCGCTCCCACCCGCCGATCTCGCCGAAAACCGCCCCTTCGGCCTCCAGATGGGCATGGAACGGTGTGCGCCGCACGCCCCGCGCGGTCGCCTTCTGGCGATAGGGGAAGTGGTCGGCATAGAGAAGGCCCAGAGTCTCCTTCGAGCGCTCGAAGAGATAGCGCCGGTTGCCCTGGAACGGCTGGTTGCGGGCCACGTCGACGTCGCCGAGGTCGAAGGGCTTCTCGCCCGTCTCCATCCATTCCGCCAGCGCCATGCCGGCGCCGCCGGCCGACTGGATGCCGATGGAGTTGAACCCCGCAGCGACCCAGAAGTTGTCGACCTCGAGCGACTGGCCGAGGTTGTAGGCGTCATCCGGCGTGAAGCTTTCCGGCCCGTTGAAGAAGGTGTGGATGCCGGCCTCGGCCAGCATCGGCAGGCGGTGCACGGCGCGCTCCAGGATCGGCTCGAAATGATCGAAATCTTCGGGCAACTGGTCAAAGCAGAAATCCTCGGGGATTCCGTTCATGCCCCAGGGCTTGGCGTCCGGCTCGAAGGCGCCGAGCAGGTATTTGCCGGCATCCTCCTTGTAATAGGCGCATTCGTCGGGCACCCGCAGCACCGGCATCTGGGTCAGGCCGGGGATCGGCTCGGTCACGATGTAGAAATGCTCGCAGGCATGAAGCGGCACGTTGACACCCGCCATCCGCCCGACATCGCGGCCCCACATGCCGGCGCAGTTGACCACGTGTTCGGCCTGGATAGAGCCGGTTTCGCCGTTCTTCTCCCAGGCGACCGCCGTCGCCCGCCGCCCTTCCACGGTCACGCCGGTGACCTTGACGCCTTCCGCGACCACGGCCCCCCCCTGCCGCGCCCCCTTGGCCAGCGCCAGCGCGATGTTGGCCGGATCGCCCTGACCGTCGGTCGGCAGCCAAACGCCCGCCTTCACGCCGTCGATGTTCAGATGCGCATAGCGCTCCTTCACCTCGGCCGGGGAAAGCTCCTCCACCGGCACGCCGAAGCCGCGCGCCATCGAGGCGGAGCGGAACAGCTCCTCCTTCCGCGCCTCTGTCAGCGCAACGGAAACCGAGCCCACCGTCCGCATACCGGTCGCCAGCCCCGTCTCGGCCTCGAGCCCGCGGTAGAGGTCGGCCGAATACTTGGCGAGACGCGTCATGTTGGCCGAGGACCGGAGCTGCCCGATCAGACCCGCCGCATGCCAGGTGGTGCCGCTCGTGAGTTGCTTGCGCTCCAGAAGCACCACATCGGTCCAGCCGAGCTTGGTCAGGTGATAGGCCACCGAGCAGCCGACGACACCACCGCCGATGATCACGCATCTGGCTTTTTCAGGCAGGTTAGACACTTGTTTTT
>JAUQYB010000058.1 GCA_030837825.1 Albidovulum sp. | reverse complement strand
CGACGGTGACGGCGGCGACGGTGACGGCGGCGACGGTGACGGTGACGGCGGCGACGGTGGCGGCGGCGACGGCGAGCACGGCGGCGACGGCGAGCATGGCGGCAAGGACAAAGGCGGCCACGGCAAGCACGACGGCGGCGGCAAAGGCAAGGGTGGAAAGGGCAAAGCCCAGACCACGAGTCTCTGACCCTCCTTTCGGGGCCGCGCCGGCACGGCCGGTGCGGGGCTCCCGGAGAGTTCAGCCCAAAGAAAAAGGGGCGCGCCGAAGGCGCGCCCCTTTTCCTTCAGACCGTTCCGTGCCGGGGGTCAGTGCGCCGTCGCGCCCGCGCCGTCCGGCTTCTCGGACAGGGCGGCCCTGGCGGCCTCCTCGGCCTCGGCGTCCCATTCGATCGGCTCGGGCATCCTGACCAGCGCCTGCTTCAGCACCTCACGCACGTGCGAAACCGGGATGATCGTCAGCCCCTCTTTCACGTTCTCGGGGATCTCGGGCAGGTCCTTGGCGTTCTCCTCGGGGATCAGCACCGTCTTGACGCCGCCCCTGAGCGCCGCCAGCAGCTTTTCCTTCAACCCGCCGATCGCCAGCACGTTGCCGCGCAGCGTCACCTCGCCGGTCATGGCGATGTCCTTGCGGACCGGAATCTGCGTCAGCACCGAGACGATCGAGGTCACCATCGCCACGCCGGCCGAAGGCCCGTCCTTGGGCGTCGCCCCTTCCGGCACGTGGACGTGGATGTCGATCCTTTCGAACACCGGCGGCTTCACCCCGATCTCCGGGCTGATCGCACGCACGAACGAGGACGCGGCCTCGATCGATTCCTTCATCACCTCGCCGAGCTTGCCGGTGGTCTTCATCCGCCCCTTGCCGGGCAGCTTCAGCGCCTCGATCGACAGCAGGTCGCCGCCGACCGAGGTCCAGGCGAGCCCGGTGACGACGCCGATCTGGTCCTCCTTCTCGGCCAGGCCATAGCGGAACTTCTTCACCCCGAGGAAATCCTCGAGATTGTCGGGCGTGACCTCGATCCGGTCGGTATCCTTGCGGACGATCTTCGTCAGCGCCTTCCGCGCGATCTTGGAAATCTCGCGCTCGAGGTTCCGCACCCCGGCCTCGCGGGTGTAGGTCCGGATCATCTCTATCACCGCCGCGTCGGTCAGCCTGAACTCGGCCTTCTTCAGCCCGTGGTTCTTCACCTGCTTCGGGATCAGGTGCTGCCTGGCGATCTCGCGCTTCTCGTCCTCGGTGTAGCCCGCAAGCGGGATGATCTCCATCCGGTCGAGAAGCGGCCCCGGCATGTTGTAGCTGTTGGCCGTGGTGATGAACATCACGTTCGAGAGGTCGTATTCGACCTCCAGATAGTGGTCCATGAAGGTGCTGTTCTGCTCGGGGTCAAGCACCTCGAGCATGGCCGAAGCCGGATCGCCGCGGAAGTCCTGGCCCATCTTGTCGATCTCGTCGAGCAGGATGAGGGGATTGGTGGTCTTGGCCTTCTTCAGCGCCTGGATGATCTTGCCGGGCATCGAGCCGATATAGGTCCGCCGGTGGCCGCGAATCTCCGACTCGTCACGCACCCCGCCGAGCGAGATGCGGATGAACTCGCGCCCCGTGGCACGGGCGACCGACTTGCCGAGCGAGGTCTTGCCGACGCCCGGAGGGCCGACGAGGCAGAGGATCGGACCCTTCATCTTCTGGCTGCGCTGCTGCACGGCCAGGTATTCGACGATCCGCTCCTTAACCTTTTCCAGGCCATAGTGATCGTTATCAAGGACTTCCTGGGCTTTCCTCAGATCCTTCTTGACCCGGGACTTGACCCCCCACGGCAGGCTCAGGAGCCAGTCGAGGTAGTTCCGCACCACCGTCGCCTCGGCCGACATCGGCGACATCGACTTCAGCTTCTTCAGTTCGGCCTCGGCCTTGTCGCGCGCCTCCTTGGAGAACCTGGTGCGGGCGATCTTCTCGGTCAGTTCGTTGATCTCGTTCTGGCCTTCCTCGCCGTCGCCAAGCTCGCGCTGGATCGCCTTCATCTGCTCGTTGAGGTAGTATTCGCGCTGGGTCCGCTCCATCTGGCTCTTGACCCGGCTCTTGATCTTCTTCTCGACCTGGAGGACCGACATCTCGCCCTGCATCAGGCCGTAGACCTTCTCCAGCCGCTCGGCCACGTCGAGCGTTTCCAGAAGTTCCTGCTTCTGGCCCACCTCGATGCCGAGATGGCCCGAGACGAGATCGGCGAGCTTGGCCGGGTCACGTGCCTCGGAAACGGCCGAAAGCGCCTCCTCCGGCACGTTCTTCTTGATCTTGGCGTAGCGCTCGAATTCCTCGGCGACCGAGCGCAGCAGCGCCTCGACGCTGGCCTTGTCACCCGGGGTTTCCGCCAGAAGTTCGCCGCGCGCCTCGAAATAGGCGTCGTTCGGCACGAACTCCACGATCCGCACCCGCGCGCGACCCTCGACCAGCACCTTCACGGTGCCGTCCGGCAGTTTCAGAAGCTGAAGGACGTTGGCCAGCACACCGGCGCGGTAGATGCCCTCGGCAACCGGTTCGTCCTGTGTGGGGTCGATCTGCGACGACAGGAGGATCTGCTTGTCCTCCTTCATCACCTCTTCCAGCGCCCGCACCGATTTCTCGCGGCCGACGAAAAGCGGCACGATCATGTGCGGAAACACCACGATATCGCGCAGCGGCAATACCGGGTAGCTGGGGGAAAGCTGCTCTTGCATTCGCATTACCTGTTCTTCGCAAAAGGACACCGGCCCCGGTCATCGGCGGCACCCGGCCCTTTCCGTTCCGCGGTCTATCTATGCAGGCGGGCGGTCCGCTTCAACCGGCACCCGCCTGGCCCCCGTCACAATGCCGTCACCGGCCGCCGGGGGCAAGGCGGCAAAAGGCGCTTCGGACTGTTTTCGCCCCTTCCCGCCGGCCCCTTGCCGCCCGGCCGTGAGGCCGGGCGGTGAGCCGTTCCGGCCGAAGGTCACTCGGCGGCGATGGCAGTCTGGGTCTTGATCGCGGGCATGCTGAGAACGGCATAGCTCCGCCCGTCCTGGACGTAGGGCTGGCCGATCCGGTCGCAGGCCCAGCCAAGCTGGCGCAACGCCCTGAGAAGCGGCAGCCGCGTCAGCGAGATGAGCTGCGAGGCGCCCCGCGCCCGCGCCATGTCCGCGAGCCCGTCGACGATCAGCGACAGGCATTCCGCCCGTTCCTCGGCCGAGCCGATGTCCTCGGCCATGACAAGGCGCGAGCATTCCCAGACGCTGGGGGTGCGGATCGGCCCGTCGATGACGCTTTTCGGGATCGTCGGCAGCTTTCCCTCCAGGACGTCGTTGAGCATGCAGCCCGCGCCGTTCCATTCCGCTGCGGTCGAGAGCATCCGCGCGCCGCCGACAAGTCGGCCGTCGCGGACGACCAGCGAATAATGCGTGAGCGGGTTGTCGTACTGGTCCATCTCGACGAAGTCGTTGTGCGGGATGTCCCAGCCAAGCTCGTCGACGAAGACCCGCTTGCGCATCTTGAGATAGTCGTAGAAGGCCGCGCCGTGGCGGTGCATGTCGAGAAGGTCGAAGGTGATGTTTTCCATGATGTGCCCCTCCTGAAAAGGCGAGGCGATTAGAGCATTAACCAGAATCAGGAAAAATCCTATTTGGCGAGTAATCGTC
>JAUQYB010000057.1 GCA_030837825.1 Albidovulum sp. | reverse complement strand
GGCCGCCGCTGACGCTCCGGCTGACGGCGGGCGTCAGTCATCAAACAGGCCCATGTCCCTCTTGAGGTATTCGGGCATGTGGGCGAGGTCGATCCGCAGCCGCCGCTTGATCTCGCCGATGTCGTCGGTGCAGAGGGATTTTCGGCGCAGAAGCCGGTTCCAAAGCGATTTCGTTGCCCTGACGGGCCGTGCGGGTGCCGGCATGGCTTGTCTCCTGTCGCGGGTTGCTGGACCATCACCCTGACCGATTCGCGCTGCGATGACCAATCGAACCTCCGTGGTCAGCCATAAGGAGGCTCTATGCCTTCATCACTTCCCCAGCCGCTGCCGCCGCTGCCCGCCATCCGCGCCTTCGAGGCCGCCGCCCGGCACCAGAGCTTCACCCGCGCGGGCGAGGAACTGGGCATGACCCAGGCGGCCGTCAGCTATCAGATCCGCCTTTTGGAGGACCGCGTCGGCGTGCCGCTGTTCCGCCGCCGAGCGAGGGGCGTCACCCTGACGGCCGAGGGCGCGCGACTGGCCGAGCGGGCGGGCGAGGCGCTGGAGATCCTTCGCCAGGCCTTCGCCGAGGCGCGCCACCAGGGCGACGAGACGCTTGTGATCAGCGCGCTTGCCACCTTCGCGGCGCATCTTCTGGCGCCGCGGCTCGGCCATTTCCAGATCGCCCACCCCGCGGTCACCACCCGGGTGGAGGTCGATCACCGGATGGCCGATCTGCTCGGGGGCGAGGCGAGCGTGGCGGTCCGCGCGGGGCTGGGCCGGTGGCCGGGGCTCCGGGCCGACTTCCTGATGCCGGTCCGCTACACGCCGATGCTGAGCCCGGCCTTCGTCGCCCGCCACGGCGCGCCGGCGACCCCGGCGGCGCTTGCCGACCTGCCGCTGGTCGATCCAGACGACCCCGGCTGGTCGCAATGGTTCGCCGCCGCCGGGGCGACGGCCCCGAACCCGGTGCAGGGCGCGCGCAGCTACCTCGGCACCCAGTTGCTCGCCGCGCAGGCGGTGATCGCCGGCCAGGGCGCGGGGCTGCTCACGCCGGTCTATTTCCTCGACCAGCTTGCACGCGGCGAGTTGATCCAGCCCTTCGACATCCTCGCCGAGGATGCGATCTCGATCTGGCTGGTCTATCCGGAACGCCGGCGCAACGCGCCGGCGGTGCGCGCCTTCCGCGACTGGCTCCTTGGCGAAATGCGCGGTCTCGGATTCGGCCCGGGGCCGGCGGAGCCAGTTGCCCCCATCAGATCTTCATCTTCTTGAACACCGGCTCGGGGATGTGGCGGATGATCAGCATGATGTAGCGCCAGAAGAACGGCGTGTAGATGACGTTGCGCTTCTTTCGCACCGCCTTCAGCAGATCGGCGGCCACCGCCTCTGGCGAGGCGACGAGGAAGAGGCCGGGCAGGCCCCAGGTCATCGCGGTGTCGACGAAGCCGGGCTTGACCGTCACCACATGGCCGCCCGCCCGCGTGAGCCGGTTCCTGAGGCCGGAGAGATAGGTGGCAAACCCCGCCTTGGCGGCGCCGTAGACGTAGTTGCCAAGGCGCCCGCGGTCGCCCGCGACCGATCCGACGCCGACCACCGTGCCGCCGCCGCGCGCCTCCATCACCGGTGCCAGCGTCTGGAGGAAGCGGGCCGGTCCGGTGAAGCTGTCGGCCACCACGCCGTCGATCAGCGAAGGATCGCGGTCGATCGCCGCCTGTTCGGGCATCGAGCCGACGAAGACGGCGGCGTTCAGCTCGCCCTCCTCCGCCTCCAGCCTCTCGACCAGCGGGCCGAAGCCCCTGGCGTCGCGGGCATCGAAGGCCACCGCCTCGGCCAGCCGCGCCCCGCGCAGCCGGTAGTCGGCGGCAAGGGCGGCAAGCTCCTCGCCGTCGCGCCCGGCCAGAAGGACGCCGGCGCCCTCCGCCGCGACGGCGCGCGAGAAGGCGCGGGCCATCGACGAGGTCGCGCCGAGGATGATCCAGGTTCTGTTCATCGGGCGCTCCTGAGGCTGAGGCGGCGGACGAGATCGGTGGAAAGCGCGGCGAGGGGATCGGCCTTCGCCACTTCCTCCTGCCAGTCGGGAAGGTCGGGATACATCGCGCGGATCGCGGTCCCCTGCGCCAGGCTGTCCTTGGCGAAATAGAGCCGCCCGCCCGCCTCCGCCGCGCGATCCTCGAGCCGGCGGATCAGCTCGCGCGCCTCCGCCCGGTTGGGGAAATCGACAGCGAGCGTATAGCCTTCCATCGGGAAGCTCAGATGGCCCGCCCGTCCCGGACCCATCCGCTTCAGCACCGCGAGCGGCGAGGCGAGGCCGGAGGTGGCGATCGTCTCCAGCATGTCCCTGAGCGCCGGTGCAGCCTCCAGCGGCACGACGCACTGGAACTGGTGAAAGCCCCGCTTGCCGTAAAGCCGGTTCCAGTCGTGGATCCTGTCGAGCGGGAAGAAGAAGTCGCCGATCGGCTTGACCGTGGTGCGCCCCGTGGCCGGAACGCGGTGATAGTAGGCGGCGTTGAAGGCGCGCACCACCGGGCCCGCCAGCGCGAAATGCGGCGCGTCGAGCGGCACCTTGCGGTTTCGCACCCGCTTCGGCATCAGCCCCGATCCGGTTTCGCCTTCCTCGAGGATGCCGCGGCCGAGCCCCGCGCCGGTCGCGGTGGCGTCGATCCAGCCGACGGTATAGGTCGCGTCCGAGGCGTCGAGGCGGGCGATATGCTCGTCCCAGTCCTCGACCCGCCGTTCGGTCACGACCATCACGTCGCCCTTGCAGGGATGCAGCCTCAGCTTCGCCCGCGCGATGATGCCGGTCTGGCCGAGGCCCCCGGCTGTGGCACGGAACAAGCCGGGCGTTCCTTCGGGCGTGACCTCCACCGGGCCAGCGGCGGTGATCAGGGTGAACCCCGCGACATGCTGGCAGAACGACCCCGCATGGTGGTGGTTCTTGCCGTGCACGTCCTGGCCGATGCAGCCGCCCACCGTGGCGAAGCCGGTGCCCGGCATCACCGCCGGCAGCCAGCCCCTCGGCCCGAAGGCCGCGGCAATCTCGCCCACCCTTGCGCCGGCCTCGACCTCGAGAACACCGGTCGCGGGATCAAAGCCCAGCATCCGGTCGAGCCTCGTCATGTCGATGACGCGGCCGCCGTCGTTCAGCGCGGCGTCGCCGTAGCTGCGGCGCATGCCGATGGCGGGGACGAGCCCGCCGGTCACGATCTCATCCAGCAAGCGGCGCCGTTCGGGGCGGGCGATCTCGCCCTTTGCCCGCAGCGCACGGCCCCAGCCGGTATAGTCAGCAGTCTTCCAGAGCATGTCTCTCCCTCAAGGAAAGCCGTTCCGCGACGGGGAACACGGCCATGCCGATCCCCAGCGCGAACCAGAGTGTGGTGACGCGGATGATGGCGGTCGCCGGCACCGAGACCTCCATCGGCACGCCGTCGAGCGAGAGGAGCGCGATCATCGCGGCCTCGGCCCCGCCGACGCCGCCCGGCGCGCCGGTCAGCCCGCCCGCGAGCGTGGAAAAGACGAAGATGGCGATGGCCTTCATCAGCCCGATTTCGGCCCCCATCCAGCCAAGCAGGAGATGGAAGGCGTAACCCTCCGCCAGCCAGCCGGTGACACCGAGCGCGAGCGCGGGGATCATCGTCCGGGCGCCGGCGAAGCGGTCCAGCGAACGGGCGGCGGCGCGAAGGCGGCCGAAGAGCCGCGGCATCCGACCCGTCGCGCGGTGCGCCTGTGTCACGACCCAGGCCAGCAGGCGGGGATGTGTGGCGACGAAGGCCGCGGCGAGGGCGAGCGCGGCGACCGGGACGGCGCCCCGGACCCCGGTTGTTGCCAGCGCCACCGAGAGCGCGAGGATGATCGCCATCGCCGCAAGGTCCGCCGCCCGGTCCATCAGCGCGAGCGGCGCGGTGCGTTCGAAGCTCCACCCCGTCTCGCGCTTCAGCCAGCGCATCCGCACCAGTTCGCCCACCCGGCCCGGCGTGACCACCATCGCGAAGCCGCCGAGGAAGTGACGCAGATCCTGGGCCCGACTGGTCGGCAGGCCGAGGCGGCGGGCGAAGAGATGCCAGCGCAGGCCGCGCAGCAGGTAGTTCACGAGCGAAAGCGCAAGGAGCGCGGCACCCTGCCAGAGGGTCAGCCGCGCCACCTGTGCGCGCGTCTCCTCCCACCCCGTCGCGGCGAAAAGACCGGCGACGCCGGCGACAAACAGCGCGATCAACCCGGCCATGAAGGCGAGGTCCCGCGCAGGGCGCCTGCGCGGCGTCCGGTGGGGCGGGGGAAGGGGCAGATCGCTGCTCATCATTGCCCCGCTCGCTATCAACGGATTGGGGCAGGATTATGAATTTGTTTCGGAAAAAAAGACAATTGCGCCCGGCTGGATTGGCCCGGCCAGGCGCAAGACTTCAGACGATCGTGGCTTCGGTGGCGGCGCGTATCTCTTCCTCGGTCACCCCGGGGGCGAGATCGACGAGGTGCAGTCCCTTGTGGCCGACGTCGAGCACGCCGAGGTTGGTGATGATCCGGTCCACCACGCCCTTGCCGGTCAGCGGCAGGGTGCAGTCGCGCAGCACCTTTGATTCGCCGTGCTTGGAGGTGTGGTCCATCACCACCACCACGCGGCCGACGCCGGCGACGAGGTCCATCGCGCCGCCCATGCCCTTCACCAGCTTGCCGGGGATCATCCAGTTCGCGAGATCGCCCTTTTCGCTGACTTCCATCGCGCCGAGGATCGCCATCGCGATCTTGCCGCCGCGGATCATGCCGAAGCTGGCGGCGCTGTCGAAATAGGCCGAATGCGGCAGTTCGGTGATGGTCTGCTTTCCGGCGTTGATCAGGTCGGCATCTTCCTCGCCCTCGAACGGGAAGGGGCCCATGCCGAGCATGCCGTTTTCCGATTGCAGCGTCACCTGGACGCCCTCGGGGATGTAGTTCGACACCAGCGTCGGGATGCCGATGCCGAGGTTGACATACATCCCGTCCTTCAGTTCCTGCGCCGCCCGCGCGGCCATCTGGTTGCGGTCCCAGCCCTTCTGCACCTCGGCCATCACGCTTGCTCCCTCTTGCGCACGGTGCGCTGTTCGATCCGCTTCTCGTGCGGGCCCTGGACGATCCGGTGGACATAGATGCCCGGCAGGTGGATAGCGTCGGGGTCGAGGTTCCCCGGCTCGACGATCTCCTCGACCTCGGCGACGCAGACCCGGCCGCACATGCCTGCCGGCACGTTGAAGTTGCGCGCGGTCTTGCGGAAGACGAGGTTGCCGGTGGTGTCGGCCGTCCACGCCTTGATGATCGAGAGGTCGGCAAAGATGCCCTTCTCGAGGATGTAGGTCTGGCCGTCGAAGTCCTTGTGCTCCTTGCCCTCGGCGATCACCGTGCCGACGCCGGTCTTGGTGTAGAAGCCGGGGATGCCGCAGCCGCCGGCGCGCATCCGTTCGGCCAGCGTCCCCTGCGGGTTGAACTCCAGCTCCAGCTCTCCGGAAAGATACTGGCGCATGAACTCGGCATTCTCGCCGACGTAAGAGGACATCATCTTGCGGATCTGCCGGGTGTCGAGCAGCTTGCCAAGGCCGAAGCCATCCACCCCGCAGTTGTTCGAGGCGATGGTCAGGTCCTTCACGCCGGATGCAACGATCGCGTCGATGAGAAGCTCAGGAATGCCGCAGAGGCCGAAGCCGCCCGCGGCGATGAACAAGCCGTCGTGAAGGAGGCCGTCGAGCGCCTCCTTCGCCGAGCCGTGAACCTTTTTCATGATCGCTCCCCGAAAGACACCGGGGAGTTGTGACGCGGGGGCTAGCCTCTGTCAATGCCGCGGTGCGGCGGCAGGATCAGCCGGCCTTTTTCGCGCGCGCGGGCCTGGCCGGGGCCTTTCGCGCCGCGGCGGCTTTCGGCGCGGATTTCTTGGCGGCCGCCTTCTTGGCGGGTGACTTCTTGCCGCCCGCCTTGCCTGCCTTCGCCGCGAGAAGCTCGAGCGCCTGGTCGAGAGTCACAGCTTCGGGCGCCACGTCCTTCGGCAGCGTCGCATTGACCTTTCCCCATTTCACGTAAGGCCCGTAGCGGCCGGCCATGACCTCGACCTTGCCGCCGCCGGGATGTTCGCCGAGGTCGCGCAGCGCGCCCGGGGCGGCCGAGCGGCTGCCGCGGGCGGTCTTCTGAGCCAGAACCTCGACCGCGCGGTTCATGCCGATGGTGAAGACCTCGTCGACCTCCGGCAGGTTGGCGTAGACCTTGCCATGCTTCACATAGGGCCCGTAGCGGCCGATCCCGGCCTCCATCATCTCGCCGTCGTCGGGATGCGGCCCGATCTCGCGCGGCAGGTTGAGAAGCGTCAGCGCGCGCTCAAGGTCCATCGCCTCGGGCGACCAGCCCTTGGGCAGGCTCGCGCGCGCGGGCTTCGGGGCTTCCTCGGTGGCCTCGCCGCGCTGGACGTAGGGCCCGAACCGCCCCGCCTTGAGCCAGATCTCGGCGCCGCCGTCCTCGCCCAGCAGGCGCTCCGCCGCGCCCGTCTCCTCGCCGTTCGGGGCGGAGAGCGCGCGGGTGTAGCGGCAATTCGGGTAGTTCGAGCAGCCGATGAACGCCCCGCCCGAGCGCGCGGTCTTGAGGCCGAGCCGCCCTTCGCCGCAGGTCGGGCAGAGCCGCGGGTCAGCCCCGTCGGCACGGGCGGGGTAGAGATGCGGCGCGAGGAATTCGTCGATCCTCTCCAGCACCTCGCCGATCCTGAGATCGGCGGTCTCGGCGATGGCGGCGGTGAAATCGCGCCAGAACCGCGCCAGCACCTCCCGGTAGTCGCGGTCGCCCGCCGAGATGTCGTCAAGCTCCTCCTCCATGTCGGCGGTGAAATCGTATTCGACATAGCGGCGGAAGTAGTTCGTCAGGAACGCCGTCACCAGCCGTCCCTTGTCCTCGGGGATCAGCCGGCCCTTGTCCTTGCGGACATATTCCCGGTCCTGGATCGTGGTGACGATCGAGGCATAGGTGGAGGGCCGGCCGATGCCGAGCTCCTCCATCCGCTTCACCAGCGTCGCCTCGGTGTAGCGCGGCGGGGCCTGGGTGAAATGCTGCTCGGGCGTGACCTTGCGCTTCTCCGCCGGCTCGCCCGCCATGATCTGCGGCAGGCGCGCACCGTCCTCGCCGTCCTCGTCGTCGCGCCCCTCGTCATAGACGGCGAGGAAGCCGTCGAACAACACCACCTGGCCGGTGGCGCGCAGTTCCACCTCGCCGTCCGGGCTCGCCACGTCCACCGTCGTGCGCTCCAGCCGCGCCGCGGCCATCTGGCTGGCGATGGTGCGCTTCCAGATCAGCTCGTAGAGCTTCCTCTGGTCGTCGGCGGCCTTCAGCCGGTCGGGCGACAGGCCCATGTCGGTCGGCCGGATGCACTCGTGCGCCTCCTGCGCGTTCTTGGCCTTGTTCTTGTACATCCGCGGGCTTTCGGGGACGTAGTTCGCGCCGAACCGCCGCCTGATCTCGTCGCGCGCGGCCATCACCGCCTCGGGCGCCATGTCGATGCCGTCGGTCCGCATGTAGGTGATGTGGCCGGCCTCGTAGAGCCTTTGCGCCGCCGACATGCAGGCCTTCGCACCCATGCCGAACTTGCGGCTGGCCTCTTGCTGCAGCGTCGAGGTCATGAAGGGCGGCCAGGGGTTGCGCGCGGCCGGTTTCGCCTCGACCGATTTCACCTTCAGGTCACGCGAGCGGATCGCCTGCACCGCAAGCTCGGCCGCCGTTTCGTTGGCGAGGTCGAAGCGGTCGAGTTTCCGGCCGCCCAGCACGGTCAGCCGGGCCTGGAACTCCTGCCCCCGCGGGGTGGAGAGAACCGCCGTGACGGTCCAGTATTCGCGCGGCCGGAACGCCTCGATCTCCATCTCGCGCTCGACGATGAGGCGCAGGCACACCGACTGCACGCGACCGGCCGACTTCGCCCCGGGCAGCTTGCGCCAGAGCACCGGCGAAAGGTTGAAGCCGACGAGGTAGTCGAGCGCGCGGCGGGCGAGGTAGGCCTCGACCAGCGCGGTGTCGACCTCGCGCGGATGCGCCATCGCCTCGGTCACGGCGTTCTTCGTGATCGCATTGAAGGTGACGCGGCTAACGGTCTTGCCCTTCTTCAGGCTGGAGGCCAGCGCCTCCTGCAGGTGCCAGGAGATCGCCTCGCCCTCGCGGTCGGGGTCGGTGGCAAGGATCAGCGTGTCGTCGGTCTTCAGCGCCTCGGCGATGGCGCGGACATGCTTGCGGCTGTCTGGCGCCACCTCCCAGGTCATCGCGAAACCGTCGTCCGGGTCGACCGAGCCATCCTTGGCGGGCAGGTCGCGGACGTGGCCGTAGGAGGCGAGCACGGTGAAGTCGGAACCGAGATACTTGTTGATCGTCTTGGCCTTGGCGGGAGATTCGACAACGACAACGGCCATGACTTCCTCGTGAAAATGCGCTTTCGGCTTCGGGCGGCGAACATGGGGGGGAAGGTCGGCCAAGTCAATGGAGGGCCGGGAGGGCGTTTCGCCACCCCCCGGCAACCCGCCCGGCGGGCCGATTCCGGGCTTTGCGTTTCGGCACCGCGGGGGCAGAATGATCGCCGGGAGGCGGGGGGAGGATCGGGATGCGGTGGCTCCTGAAGGCAGTTCTGGCCATATGGGCGTCGTCGGCGGCGGCCGAGGGCTGGCACGAGCCGGCGCGCGGCACGGCGGAACGGCGGGCGCTGATGGATGCGATGCGGCCGCAGGCAGAGCTGATCTTCGGCTCGCCGGTGGAATTCGTGGTCAGCCGGCTCAGGGTCGCGGGGGATGTGGCCTTCGCCTCCGTCGTGGCGCAGCGGCCGGGCGGCGGGGCGATCTACATCCAGGCGACGCCGGGCTGGCAGTCGGGCTATTTCATGCCCGACGCAGACTGGACCGCCGGGCAGGCGCTTCTGCGAAGGACCGGGTCGGGATGGGCGGTTGCCGCGGTGTATTACGGCGCGACCGACGTCTGGTGGGCCGAGCCGATCTACTGTGCCCAGTTCCGCGCGGTGATCCCCGAGGCCTGCTCCTAGGGGGCGAGGCGCCCGGCCGGTGCCCGGCGCCCGCTCCCGCCTGACCAGTGGTCGTGCGGATCGGACCGGATGCCGGCCCGGCCCGGGTCCGCGGGAGGGCGACGTCCGGCTGAGCAGAGGTGACCTCGCGCCCCGCGAGCTGCATCTGGGGAAGTGACTGTCCGGCGGTCACCGAAGGCATTCCGCCGGAGCGCGATGATGAACCGGTGACGTTCCGAACCAAGGGCACTTGCGGCCGGTCCGGGGCGACATCGCACCGCGCGGCCGGTCGGGCGCCGCGGAAAGCCGGGCCCGGCGAGGCCGGGGTTCCCAGCCCGTCGCCGGCGCCTGCCGGGCCGCCGGCGGCGTGGCGGGCTCCCGCTGACCAGCGGTTGGAGGCCAGGCGGGGTGATGCGGACGGGCTGCACCGGAAACCGGGGCGCGGGCGATCCGGAGGAGCGCCGATGCCGTCCGGCAGGCCGGGTTCAGGCCCGGGACGCGGGCGGGGCGCGATCCGGCCGCGGTTCAGACCGCGGTTCAGACCGCGCGCGAGAGGAGGCCGCCGGGGTGGCGGAGGATCTGCCCGTCGAGCTCCAGCGCGACGAGTTCGGGCGCAACCGCCGCCGGCGCCACCGCGAGGTCGCGGATGAGCTGGTCCTCGGCCAGCGGTGCCGGGCCGAGCCGGTCGAGGATCCGGCGGTGGAGCGCGCGGAGTTCCGCCTTCGGGCGCGCGGCGGGGGCCTGCTGCGGCACCTCTGCGGCGGCCCGGCGCCCGGGCGCATCCTCGGCCGAAGGGCGGCTGGCGCGGAGCGGAGCCGCCTTCGCGGCGAGACCGTCGAGAACATCCTCCACCCCGCGCGCCAGCGTCGCGCCGTCGCGGATAAGAAGATTGCAGCCCGCCGCACGGCCGTCGAACGGGTGGCCGGGCACCGCCAGCACCTCGCGCCCCTGGTCGAGCGCGGTCTTCGCGGTGATCAGGCTGCCCGAACGCGCAGCGGCCTCCACCACCACCACCGCCGCAGCCAGGCCCGAGACGATTCGGTTGCGCAGCGGAAAGTGCCGGGCCAGCGGTTCGAGCCCCGGGGGCTGTTCCGAAAGACGCAGGCCCTTTTCAGCGATCTCCCTTGCAAGGCCCGCGTTTTCCGCGGGATAGATCACGTCCACGCCGCCCGCCATGACGGCGACGGTTCCGGTCGGCAGCGCAGCGAGATGGGCGGCCGCGTCGATACCGCGGGCGAGGCCCGAGACGACGGTGTAGCCCGCCTGGCCGATCCCTTCGGCGAGTTTGCGCGCCATCCGCGTGCCGAGGGAGGAGGCGTTGCGCGCACCGACAAGCGCCACCATCGGGCGTGCGGCCACGGCGGGGTCGCCCATTGCCCAGAGGACGGGCGGTGCGTCGGCAAGATCGGCGAGCGCTTGCGGATAGGCGGGCTCGCCCCGGCAGAGAAGCCGCGCCCCGGCGGCCCGGCCGGCCTTGCATTCGGCAAGGACGACGCCTTCGGGGCAGGGCGCGTAGCCCTCGACGCCCGCGGCCCTGGCGACTTCGGGCAGCGCCAGAAGGGCCGCGCGGGCGGAGCCATATTCCTCGAGAAGCCGCCAGAAGGTCACCACCCCGACCCGGCGGGAGCGAATGAGGCGGAGCCACGACAGTCTGTCATCTTCCGTGGTGGGTGGGGTGAAGGGGGTGGGGTAAGAAAACAAACCTTGATCCCTCGTGCCTTCGCCT
>JAUQYB010000056.1 GCA_030837825.1 Albidovulum sp. | reverse complement strand
GGACCTCGGCTCGCGCCCGTTCCGGGTGTTCCTCGACATCACCCTGCCGCTCTCCGTCCCCGGGATCATCGCCGGCGGGCTTCTGGTCTTCATCCCGGCCTCGGGCGAGCTGATCATCCCCTCGCTCGTCGGCAGTTCGGCGCAGCCGATGATCGGCCGGGTGATCTCCGACGAATTCGCCTCGGCGCGCGACTGGCCGATGGCCTCGGCGGTGTCGGTGGCGCTTCTCCTGCTCCTCGTCGTGCCGATGATGCTTTACACCCACTACGAGAGCAAGGCGCACGAGAAGCGGAAGGAGGAAGCCTGATGCGCCGCCGCTCCGCCTTTCTCGTCACCATGCTCTGCTTCGGCTTCGCCTTCTTCTACGTCCCGATCCTGTCGATGATGGTCTATTCCTTCAACGGCTCGCGGCTGGCCACGGTCTGGGGCGGATTCTCCACCAAGTGGTATGTCTCGCTGCTCTCGAACCGGCAGATCCTGAACGCCGCACTTCTGTCGCTGAAGATCGCGCTGCTCAGCGCGACGATGGCCACGATCCTCGGCACGATGGCGGGGATCGCGCTGGCCCGGTTCAGGCGCTTCCGCGGGCGAACGCTCTTCGCCGGGCTGGTGACCGCCCCCCTCGTCATGCCCGAGGTGATCACCGGCATCGCCTCGCTGATGCTCTTCATCCTGATGGCGGAATGGATCGGCTGGCCGGCCAGCCGCGGCTTCACCACGGTGACGCTGGCCCACATCACCTTCTCGATGGTCTTCGTGACGACGATCGTGCATTCCCGCCTGTCCGAAACCGACGCATCGGTGGAAGAGGCGGCGATGGACCTCGGCTCCCGCCCCTGGCAGGTGATGCGCGACATCACGCTGCCGATCATCTCGCCCGCGATCCTCTCGGGCTGGCTTCTGGCCTTCACCATCTCGCTCGACGACGTGGTGATCACCAACTTCACCACCGGCCCCGGCACGACGACGCTGCCGATCCTGATCTGGTCGAAGGTGAAGCTGGGGGTGACGCCCGACATCAATGCGTTGGCAACGATCACCGTCTGCATTGTCGGCACCGGTGTCGCCATCGCCGGATTCATCCTCAACATGGCCGAGAAACGCCGGGATCGCGACGCGCGCCTTGCCTATCAGGCGAACAAATGACCGGCACGGAGGACGTTCGCGCCAGGACCGACCTCCATGCCGCCCTCGGCCAGCCCGGCTCGGGGCGGCTTCGCTACGCGGCGGCGATGCACCTGCACGGACGGGGCCTGATCTCGCCCGAGGCGCTCGAGGTCTACCGCATCTGCTCGCCGCAGGACTGGGAGGATCCCGCCGGGCTTCTTGCCGCGCGGGGGCTGAGCGTGGACCTGCCGCCCTCCGGCGCGCCCGACCTTGCCGTCCGGCTTCTGGTGGAGGAGGTCGACCGCTACCTCGCCACGCTTCCCGGCCCCGGCGTTGCCGAGGTGCGCGCGCTCACCGCCCGCTGGCGGGGCGGGCCGGTCACCCCTTACGCAGCGCCCAACCCGGTCGTGACGGCGCAGCTTGCCCGCGCCCTCGCGGCACTCGACCCCAGCCGTCCCGCGCTTGCCGCAGCGATCCGCAATGCCGCACCGCACCTGCCCTGGGTCACCTACGACGCCTATCCGCCCGACGAGATCGGTGAAGCCTTCCGCACCGGCCACGCCTTCGCCTCGCTCATCGGCGAGGGTGCCGCGATCCCGGCCGAGGAGTTCGACCTGGGCCTTTTCCTCGTCGCGCCGCATGTCCTCTACCGCGATCACGCCCATCCGGCACCGGAACTCTATGCGCCGCTCACCGGCCCGCATGGCTGGCGCTTCGGCCCCGGCACGCCGCTGATCGTCAAGGGGGCGCACGAACCCGTCTGGAACCTGCCAGAGGCGCCGCATCTGACCAAGGTGGGCCCGGTGCCCTTCCTCTGCATCTTCGGCTGGACCAGGGACACCGGCCATCCCGCCCGGGTCATCCCCGCGGCGGACTGGGCAGAGCTCGAGGCGATGCGGATCGGGGACTAGGCGATGGAACCGGTGGCGGGCGAACTTTACCACGACCGGATGATCGGGATGCTGGAGGCGGTCTGGGGCGAAGGGTTCCTGTCGCCCGGCGGGCCGGAAGAGGTGGCGCGGCTGGTGGCCGGCACCGATTTCGCCGACCGGTCTGTGCTCGACATCGGCTGCGGCGCGGGCGGGATCGACATGGCGCTGGTGAAGACCCACGGCGCCGGCTACGTCTGCGGCATCGACGTGGAGGACACCGTGCTGGCCCATGCCCGCGCCCTGATTGCGCGCGAAGGGCTCGGGCACCGGATCGGTTGTCTCAAGGTCGCGCCCGGCCCGCTGCCCTTCCCGCCGGCGACCTTCGACATCGTGTTTTCCAAGGATTCCATCGTCCACATCCCCGACAAGGCGGCGCTGATGGCCGAGGTGTTCCGCGTCCTGAAGCCCGGCGGTCGCTTCGTCGCCTCCGACTGGCTGATCGGCAGCGACGGCCCGCCTTCGCCCCGGATGGCCGACTACATCGCCTCCGAGGGACTCGACTTCGGCATGGCCTCGCCCGACCGCTACCGCGAGGCGATGGCACGCGCCGGATTCGAACGGATCGAGGTGACCAGCCGCAACGAGTGGTATCGCCGACAGGCGCGGGTTGAGCTTGAACGGCTGAAGGGGCCGGCAGGCGAGGCCGCTGCACGGATCGTCGGCCGCGACTTTGTGGACGAGAACATCGGCATCTGGAGCCGGATGATCCCGGTGCTCGACACCGGTGAACACTGCCCGACGCATCTGAGGGCCTGCAAGCCCGGCTGAACCGCCCGCGAACCGCGGCTGCGGCGAAAGGGAATGGACAGGCCCCACCCCCGCGCCTAGCATCCGCCGCACCAGCCACAGGAGGGTTCCATGCCGCTGCCGCTCGCCCCCGTTGCCGTTGCCGCGCTGCGTGTCGGCGTGGTCGCGCTTGTGGCCTATGGCGCGAAACGCGCCCTGCGCCCGGGCCGCACCGACCAGCGGGCCGAAGATGCGATGGACGGGATGGAGGAGGGGCTTGCCTTCCACCGCCCCGCCGACCGCGGCCAGACCAATGCCGCCGCCCGCTTCCGCCGGGTGATCCGCTTCGGCGCCACCGCGGTCGAGATCGACGCGGCGGCGCTCGGCCGCTTCCGCATCCGCAAGGCCTGAAAGGGTTCCCGTGCGTCTTTATCATTCCCCCACCACGCCCTACGGGCGCAAGGTGATGGTTCTCCTCCTCGAGACCGGCCAGACCGGCGATGTGGAGGTCGTCTCCGCCTCCGGCACCCCGCTCGACCCCGGCACCCAGCCGCTCGACGCCAATCCGCTGGGAAAGATCCCCGTGCTCGTCCTCGATGACGGCACCGCGCTTTATGACAGCCGGGTGATCTGCCGCTGGCTCGACGACCGGGCAGGGGCGGGCCTCTACCCGGCGGCACCGCGGCTCTGGCGCAGCCTGACGCTCGAGGCGACGGCCGACGGCATTCTGGAAGCCGCGCTCCTCATCGTCTATGAAACCAGGCTCCGGCCCGAGCAGAGCCGCTTCGCGCCCTGGGTGGAAGGGCAATGGACCAAGATCGCCCGCGCGCTCGACAGGCTGGAAACCCGGTGGCAGGACCACCTCGCCGGTCCCCTCGACATTGGCCAGATCGCGCTCGCCTGTGCGCTGTCCTACCTCGACTTCCGCCACGGTGCGCGGGACTGGCGGGACGGCCATCCCCGCCTTGCCGCCTGGCACGATGGCTTTGCCGCGCGGGCCAGCATGACGGCCACCGCGCCGCAGGGCTGAGCCGCAGGGTGGAGGTGACGCTTCCCCTCGCACCCTTCCTCACGGTCTGGGCGGTGCTGGCGATGAACATCGCCTCGCCGGGGCCGAACGTGCTGAACACCATCGCCTCCGCCCTGGGCTCGGGGCGGAAGGCCGGTCTCGCCTCGGCCGCCGGGGTCGCGGTCGGCATCGGGCTCTGGTGTCTCGGCATGACGCTCGGCATGGCGGCCGCGTTCCAGGCGGTGCCGGCGGCGCGGACGGCGCTGACGCTTCTGGCGATCGGCCTGCTGCTGTGGTTCGCGGGCCGTTACCTGCGTGCGGCCCTTGCCGGCTGGCAGGGCGGCACGGGCCGGGTCACTGGCAGGTCGGGCTTGACCGCACGGGCCTCTTTCACCCGGTCGCTGGCGGTCAACGCCATGAACCCCAAGGCGCTGACCACCTGGGTTGTGATTCTCTCACTTTTCCCTGCGTCAGAGGCGCGCGCGGGCGACATCGCGGTGCTCGGCCTTGGCGCTGCGACGCTCGCCTTCTCGATTCATGCGGGCTATGCGCTGGCCTTCTCCACCGCCCCCGCCGCCCGCCTCTGGGCGCGCCTCGCCCCGGCGATCTCGGCCGCGGTCGGCCTTTTC
This sequence comes from Albidovulum sp., assembly GCA_030837825.1. Taxonomy (GTDB): domain Bacteria; phylum Pseudomonadota; class Alphaproteobacteria; order Rhodobacterales; family Rhodobacteraceae; genus Albidovulum. The sequence continues at coordinate 280 of JAUQYB010000056.1, read as the reverse complement.
TTCGCCGGATTTGCCGCGAGGCTTGCACTTGGCCTCGCCGCCGGGTGAACCGCGATGCCGGCGCGGGGCCGCGCCGGCCCCTGCCTGAATGCCGCAAGCTGCTGACGCCGCACGGTCACAGTCATCCGGATGCGCCCCTTTGACCGCTGGACGACCCGGTGTTTGGCGGCTAATACCGCCGCTGAAGGCTGCGGGAAACCGTGGCCCCGTTGTCGCAGGCCGTGCTTCGGCCAGAGCAAGGGAGAAAGGCACGTGTCCCACGCAGAAGATCACGCAGGCA
>JAUQYB010000055.1 GCA_030837825.1 Albidovulum sp. | reverse complement strand
GCCACGAAATGCAGGCCGAAACGCTCCAGGTCGTAGAACGGATTGCCGAGCGCGTTGATCTCCAGTTCGCAGCCATTGCACGATCCGGCATCGACGACCCGGATCGACAGGCTGCGCCCCAGCCTCGCGCGCGCGGCGCGGGCGAGCGTCTCGCCCAGTTCCCCGGCCGCCTCCGCCCCCGCCTCCGGCGCCGCCTCGGTCAGCGGGCGGCGGAGAAGACCTTCGAGAAGAAACCTGCGCATCGCTCCGCCTCAGAGATCGTGCCCGGAATACGAGCAGTTGAAGGATTTGTTGCACAGCGGGAAATCCGCGATGATGTTGCCCTCGATAGCGGCTTCCAGAAGCGGCCACTGGAACCACGAGGGGTCACGCAGGTGGCAGCGGCGGATGCGGCCCGCGTCGTCGAGCGCGAGCCAGACAAGGATGTCGCCGCGGAAGCCCTCGACCAGGCCGAGCCCTTCGCATGACCTTCCGGCCGGATCGAACGAGGCCAGGACCGGCCCGCCGGGCAGCCCGTTCAGCATCTGAGTGATCAGCGAACAGCTTTGCTCGACCTCATGGATGCGGATCCAGACGCGGCCGTTGACATCGCCGTCATCGCGCACGGGAACCTCGAGCCGCAGCATGTCGTAGGGCGCGTAGCGCAGGTCGCGCCTTGTGTCGAAATCGCGCAGCGCGGCGCGGCCGACAAATCCGCCGGCCCCGAACCGGCGCGCAAGCTCGGCGGTAACGCGCCCGGTTCCGACGGTGCGGTCGAGAAGCGAGGCAGTGTTGTCATAGAGATCGACGAGCGCCGGGAAGCGGTCGCGGATCTCGGCGACAAGCGCCCGCAGCGCCTCTTCGCCGTCGCGCGCCAGATCGGTGGTCACGCCGCCCGGCACGATCCGGTCGCGCATGAGACGGTGCCCGAAGACACTGTCTGCGGTGCGCAGGACCTTCTCGCGCAGCACGCTGCAATGCGCCAGCATCATCGAAAAGGCGGCATCATTGCAGATCGCGCCGATGTCGCCGAGATGGTTGGCGAGCCGTTCCAGTTCAGCCATGATCCCGCGCAGCCAGAACGCTCGTTCCGGCACCTCCACCTCCATCGCTGCTTCGGCGGCCTGGGCGAAGGCCCAGCCATAGGCGACGGTGCTGTCGCCCGAGGTGCGGGCGGCGAGTTCGGCGCCGCGGGACAGATCCGCCCCCCGCATCAGCGCGTCGATGCCCTTGTGGACATAGCCGAGACGCTCTTCGAGCCGCACCACCGTCTCGCCCTGTGCGGCGAAGCGGAAGTGGCCGGGCTCGATGATCCCGGCATGGACCGGCCCCACCGGCACCTGGTGCAGGCTCTCACCCTCCACCGGCGCGAAGGCGTAGGCGGCGCTGCCGCGCCCGGCCCGCGCCTCGCCCAGGGGGTGGACGATTCCCCAGCGACCGTGATCGAGCCATTTCCGCCTGTCCGCCGCCCCGGCCGGCACAAGGCCGAAAAGGTCGGCGACCGTCCTCTCCAGCCGCTGCGCCGGCGCGTGATGGCGGCCGACCGAGGGAAAGCGGCCCTGGGCCGCCGCGACGCGCGCCACCGCCACCCCGCGCCCGGCGGGATCGTGCAGCGCCATGCAGGCCGCGCCATCCTCGCCCCACAGGCTGAAAAGCGTGAGTTCCCCGCGCCCCAGAGCGTGGGCGAGCGCCGACCACTCTGCTTCGGAAACCATCGCAAGCGGGAAGGGGCGGCGCCGGAAATCCCGCGAGCGGGGAAAGGTGAGCGGGGGAAGTCGTGTCATCGTGGTCTCATCCCAGAAGCGCCGCCACGGAGCGGAACCAGGTCACCATCGCCTGCGGCATGTGCAGCCCGACGAGGATCACCAGCCCGATATGCAGATAGAGCGGCACCAGCGAGCCGTGCATCGGCTCGTTGCGCTCTCCGGGATCGCCGAAGAGGAAGCCGGTGAGCCGCAAAAGAAGCGCACCGAAGGCAAGAAGCAGACCCAGCACCAGCACCAGCGTCAGAAGCGGCATCCGCGCGAAGCTCGACGTGACGACGAGAAACTCGCTCATGAACACGCCCGAGGGCGGCATGCCGGCGATCGACAGCACCGCCAGCGCGAGGCCCCAGCCGAGCGCCGGATGGCTCTGCGTCAGGCCGCGGATCTCTGCGATGGACTGGCCGCCCTTGATCTGCGCCACGCTGCCGACGGCGAAGAAGATCGCCGATTTCGTCAGGCTGTGCATCACCATGTGCAGGAGCCCCGCGAAATTGGCCAGCGCGCCGCCCATGCCGAAGGCAAAGACGATGATGCCCATGTGCTCGATCGAGGAATAGGCAAAGAGCCGCTTGATGTCGCGGCGGCGGTAGAGCATCAGCGCCGCGAAGACGAGCGACAGGAGCCCGAGCCCGATCATCAGCGGCCCCGGCGCCACGGCCTCGGCATTGGCCGCCATCAGCATCTTGAAGCGCAGCACCGCATAGAGCGCGACGTTGAGCAGAAGCCCCGACAGCACCGCCGAGATCGGCGTCGGGCCTTCGGCATGGGCATCGGGAAGCCAGGCGTGGAACGGGGCGAGACCGACCTTGGTTCCGTAGCCCACCAGCAGGAACACGAAGGCGACGTTTAGCGTTGCCGGATCGAAACGCGCCGCCCCCCGCATGAGGTTGGTCCAGACCATCGCCGGCGTGCCCTCGCCGAGGACGGGCTGCGCCGCCATGTAGACGAGGATCGTTCCGAACAGGGCAAGGGCGATGCCGACCGAGCCAAGGATGAAGTACTTCCACGCCGCCTCGAGCGCCTCGTGCGTTCGGTAGAGGCCGACCATCAGCACCGTCGTCAGGGTCGCAAGCTCGATCGCGACCCACATCAGGCCGATGTTGTTGGACACCAGCGCAAGGTTCATGCCGAACATCATCAACTGGTACATCGCGTGGTAGAAACGCAGGTTCGGCGGGCTCAGCCGGCCGATCTGGAGTTCATGGCCGATGTAGCTGGCCGAGAACAGCGCCGCGGTGAAGCCGACGAAGGTATTCAGGACGATGAAGACGATGTTGAGGTCGTCGAGGTGCAGGTAGCTGCCCGGCGCGGGCCGCGGCACGACGAAAAGCGAGGCCGCGGCAAGGAAGGTCGCGAGGCCGAGCGCGACATTGGCCCAGGCGGCGAGCCGGTATCCGGGCAGCAGGAGCAACAGCGCCGCGCCGCCCGCGGGGATCATCAGGACAGCGGACAGCGCGTCGAAGGAAAGGTTTGTCATCGCCGCTCTCCGCGAAACTCGTCCAGCGCCGATATGTCCACCGAATCGAACCGCTCGCGGATGCGGAACAGGAAGACCCCGATCACGATCATGGCGACGAGCACCGAGAAGGCGACGCTGATCTCCACCACCAGCGGCATCCCCTTCGCGCCCGCCGCGGCAAGGATCAGTCCGTTTTCCAGCGACATGAACCCCACCACCTGGCTGACCGCGTTGCGCCGGGTGACCATCATCAGAAGCCCGAGCAGGATCACCGACAGGGCAAAGGCCAGATCCTCGCGCGCCAGCGCATTCCCGCTGGCCGCGGTGAGCCGCAGCATGAGCAGGATCGACAGCGCGACGAGCCCCATGCCCGCCAGCATCGTCGGTCCGACGCTGACCACGGTCTCGACCTCGCGGTGGATGCCGAGCTGCTGCACGATCCTGTGCAGGGCCCAGGGCACGATGATCGCCTTGAACAGGATCGCGATCACCGCGGTGACATAGAGGTGATGCGCCCCCTGGACATGCGCCTGCCACCCCACCGCCAGCGACAGCAGCACGGCCTGGAGCGCGAAGACGTTGAGCAGCGAATAGAGCCGGTCCTGATAGATCATCATGAAGCTGACCAGCACCAGCCCGCCGGCCAGAAGGTGCGCGATGTCAAAGGCGTAACCGCTCATCTCAGAGGCTCCGCGTAACGAACATCAGAAGCGTTCCCAGAAGGCCGAGCATCAGCGCCGCGCCAAGGAAATCGGGCACGCGGAACACGCGCCTCTTGGCGATCGCCGTCTCGAACAGGCCCAGCGCGACGCCGCCGAGGGTGATCTTCACCAGGAAGGCCGCGAAGCCGACAAGATGGGCGGCGAGCCCGGCACCCGGTTGCGCGATGCTCCAGGGGATGAAGACACAGCCGATCAGCGCAACATAGAGCATCAGCTTGATCGCGGCGGCAAGCTCGATCATCGCCAGGTGGCGGCCGGAATATTCCAGCACCATCGCCTCGTGCACCATCGTCAGTTCCAGATGCGTCGCGGGGTTGTCCACCGGGATGCGCGCATTCTCGGCAATCGCCACGATCACCAGCGCCACCAGCGCC
>JAUQYB010000005.1 GCA_030837825.1 Albidovulum sp. | reverse complement strand
GCGCATCGCCGGCTGGGCAGGGGCCGCGGCCGGGGCGCATGTGGCGGGCGTGGTCGAGACCGGCCCCTCCGTCCAGCTTTCCGCCTACGGCAAGGTCGAGACGGTGGAGGCGATCGTCGGCACCGGCAGCCGCGGCGGGGTCGACATGAGCTGGGGCCGGGCCGCCCTTCTCGGCCATTTCGGGCTTGACCTGACCGGACCGAACGGCGGCGTGGTGCGGATCGACGACATCGAGATCGAGGACGTGACCGGGGCCTTCCTGCGCGACCTGATCGACTGGGTGGACGTGCGCGACTATGGCGCGAAGGGCGACGGGGTCACCGACGATTCCGCAGCCTTCGAGGCCGCCGATGCCGCGGCCTTCGCCTCGGGCCGGTCGGTTCTGGTCTCCGCGGGCAGCTATTTCCTGAACGCAGACGTGACCTTCGAGGCGCCGGCACGGTTCGAGGGCACGGTGGTGATGCCGGCGAACCGGCGGCTGTCGCTGACCCGCAGCTTCGACCTGGCGAGCTATGCCGCCGCCTTCGGCAGCGAGGAGGAGGGGTTCCGGCGCGCGTTCCAGGCGCTTCTCAACTTCGTCGACCACGATTCGCTCGACCTCGGCGGCCGCCGGATCGAGGTCACCGCGCCGATCGACCTTCAGGCGGCGGTGAACAACAAGACCTCTTTCGCCACCCGGCGGGTGATCCGCAACGGCCAGTTCGACGTGGTGGACGGCCCGGCCTGGGCGCCGACGGTCGTGACCTCGCAGGCGAGCTACAGCCCGGCGAACGAACGGGTGCTGTCGAACGTCGTCAATATCGCCAACGTGGCGGTGGGATCGCTGGTCACCGGCACCGGCGTCGGGCGCGAGGTCTACGTGACCGCCGTCAACCTCGGCGCGGGCACGCTGACGCTGAGCCAGCCGCTTCACGGTGCGGCGGGAAGCCAGGTCTACACCTTCACCCGGTTCAAATACGTGCTGGACTTCGCCGGATTCTCGTCGCTGTCGAAGATGGTGCTCGACGACATCGAGGTGCAGTGCAACGGCTTTGCCAGCGCCATCCTGCTGCCGCCGTCCGGCTCGCTCTTCCACCTTCGCGACAGCTTCATCACCCGGCCGAAGGACCGCGGCGTCACCTCGATCGGCGATGGCTGCCAGGGGATGATGGTCGACCGCTGCAGCTTCACCTCTGACGAAAGCGGGCTGAGGTCGCAGGACCGGGTTTCGATCGTGCTCAACACCAATGCCAACGACGTGAAGATCCGCGACTGCCGGGCGCAGCATTTCCGCCATTTCGCGGTGCTCGGCGGTAACGGCAACCTTCTCGTCGGCAACCACTGGTTCCAGGGCGATACCGAGGTGGACGGGCTGCGGCTGCCGGGGCTGATCCTCGCCGGCACCGACGTGAAGTCAACGATCACCGGGAACTATGTCGACAACTGCTCGATCGAATGGACCAACGAATACGAAAGCGATCCGAGCTTCGCCAACCAGTATTCCTTCGGCGGCCTCACCGTGACCGGCAACACCTTCACCGCCAGCGATGTGGCGCCGTGGTTCGCCTTTCTCGTCGTCAAGCCTTACGGCGCGGGGCATTTCCTGCGCGACGTGAACATCTCGGGCAACGTCTTCAAGGCGCTCGCCGGCGCGATCGACCGGGTGGATGCGGTCGACACGACCTTTGCGCCGCTCAACTATGCCTCGATGAAGAACATCACGGTGGAGGCGAACGCCTTCACTGCGGTGACCCAGCCGATCTCGAACCCGGTCTTCTTCCGCCACGACCAGGCCGCGGCGGCGACGGTCTGGACGGTGGCGCCCGGCGCCTACCTGCCCTTCGGCGGCTGGGCGCGCAACGTCGAGGCGCTGGTGACGGAGGGGCCGGTCACCGGCCCGGCGAACGAACGGCGCAGCGATATGCCCTATGTCGAGGTGCAGCAGGGCGCCGCGAAGCAGAACGTCACGGTGAACTGGGCGGCGGCGTCGAAGGGGCGCCTTCACATGCGGGTCCGGATGGACAATCCGGTCTGAGGGCCGGTCTGAGGGCCGGTCTGAAAGCCGGCCTTCCGCCCGCCGTTCACAGCGGCGGCGGGCGGGGAACGGCGGCGAGGATCTGGGCCCAGAGGAGCCGCCGGTCGACGGGCTTGGAGACGAAGCCGTTCAGGCCGAGGGCGAGGTAGTAGTCGCGCTTGAGCGCCACGGCGTCGGCGGTCAGCGCCACAACCGGGATCGCCGCCCAGGGCGCGTCGGCGGCGCGGATTTCCCGGAAGGTCGCCTCGCCGTCCATGTCGGGCATGTTCATGTCGAGGAGCACGAGGTCGAATTCGCCCTCGGCGAGCCGTTGCAACGCATCGCCGCCGCCGCCCGCCTCGTCGGCCTCGATGCGGAGCGCGCGCAGGAGCTGGATCAGGACGAAGCGGTTGGTGGCGATGTCGTCCACGACGAGCGCGCGCAGGCGGCCGTAGACGGCTTCGGCGCCGGTGGCTGGCGGTTCGGGGACGGTGACGAAGGGCAGCTCGATCCGCGCAATCGGGCTGCCGTCGGGCGCGCGCAGCACGGCCGCGCGGGCCCCCATGACCTCGGCCACCCTGTAGACCAGGCTCAGCGCCAGCGTTTCCTCGGACGGAAAGCCCTGCCCCTGGCCCGCACCCGGCGCCGGGCTGTGCCCGGCGATCGTCAGGCGCAACCTGTCGCCCCGTCCGGGCGCGAGCGCACAGCGCAGGTCGATGGCGGGTCGGCTGCCGGCGGGCAGGCCGTTCAGCACGACGGCGCAGAGATGGGTGAGGCACTTGCGCAGGAGGATCGGATCGAACTGGCCGAATTCGGGAACCTCGGGGGCGATCTCCACCATGATCTCGGGTTCGCGCGGCGCATCGAGGGGGAGCGGCAGCCCGGCCAGCACCTCAAGCTCGGGCCGGATCACCGCCGTCACCGGCCGGAACTTCAGCTCTCCCTCCGTGGCGGAGGCGAGATCGGTCACATCCTGCACCATCGTCTCGAGCGCATGGGCCGCCGCCGCGATCGCCACGGCATGGCCGCGCCCCCGCCCCTGATCGGGTTCGGCGGCAAGGAGCTGGCTGTGGCCGAGGATCGCGTTCAGGGGCGTCCTGACCTCGTGGCTCATCGCCGAGAGGAACCGCGACTTGGCCTGGCTCGCCGCGCTGGCTTCGGCGACGGCGGCCAGGAGGGTGTTCTGCATCCGGTGGTTCTGCACCAGCGCCGAGGCGAAATAGCCCAGAAGGATGATCGTTCCCGCGATCGCCAGCACCGCCCGGTAGTCGAGAACGGGGTCGAAGAAGTATTGCAGCGGCAGCCACAGGAGCGCGAGCGCGGCCGGCAGGCCCGAGGCGATGCCGAAGGCAAGATGGGTGGAACGCACGACCGAGACGCTGAGAAGCGCGCCGACGATGGAGAGGATGCCGACGAATTTCACCAGGGGCTCGGGGTCCAGCCAGACGAACAGCGCGGGCAGGCAGTAGGCGGCCATGCCGACGCCGGCGTTGACGAGGATGCCGAGGCGCCGGCCCGGGGCCGGATCCCCGGCATAGGCGAACATCAGGCGGTGCTGGATCACCTCGCATCCGATGACCGCGAGGTAGGTCGCGAACACGAACCAGAACGGCAGGAAGAAGACGAAGACGACGCTGGTCAGAAACACGCCAAGCTGGCGCGAGACGAGATCGGCCTCAAGCCGGTGCCGCTGGCGCTCGATTTCGTCCTGCCACGTCGTCCGGTTGTCCGTCATCGTCCTTTGCCACAACCGCCAACCCAAACACCTTGCGTCACAAATCGCCGCGCGGCCCGCCCGGTCCCTACGAAGTCAGCTTAAGGTCATTCGCGTCAAGTGCATAGGCTTTCCCGAACCCGGCATTCAGATGGCCGCGCCCGATCTCGAACCGCACGAAATGGAAGTCGGCGAAGTCGACATAGAGGGCCGCCTTCGGGTGATGGCCAAGCCAGGCCGCCCGAAAGGCCGCCCTTTCCGGGGCGTCGGCGGCGACGAAGCCGGCGGTCGCCGCGAGCGTGAGGCGGGGATGGACGAGCGGGTCGCCCTTCGGCCCCGGCTCGCCCAGAAGCAGCGACACCCGCGGATCGGCGCGGAGCGCCCCGGCGTGGACGGCGAGGTCGGAGACGAGGGTCAGCGCCTCTCCCGCGGGGCCGAGGCCGAAGGCCACCCGGCTGACGAAGGGCGCCCCCGTCGCCGGGTCCAGGACACCAAGCGCGGCGGTGCGTGCCCCGGTCAGGAGCGCGCGGGCGATGTCGCGCGCGCCGTCGTCGGTTGCCCGGATCGGGTCGGTGCGGCGCGGCGTCTGGGGGGAAGGGGGCAAGCGGCGCTCCTGTCTGCGGGGGCGGATTGGCGACGGCGGCCCGGGAAGCGCGCGCTCGCTCGCCCAGGCGCCGGTCCGGCGTATCATGGACCGGGCCGCAGGCAACACAAGCCCCAGATTCGCCGAACAATGCCTGCCGGAGCCGGCAACAGTGCGGCGCCGGGGGGGGCGTGCGGCGCCTTCGGACCGGACCTGCCGGGAGGTCTGCCTCCCCGAATCGCGCAGGACGTGCGAGCGCCAACACCGCCCCACGACGGTCGGCGCGCCGCCGCCGCCCGCCGCTGCCCCGGCTGCGGCCTGCTGCCCGACGGGCGGCGCGGCGCAGCTCACCTTCACCGGATCGTGAACAGCCAAGAATTTGATATTCTTTGGCAAAATTTCGCCATAATTCCGACAATTTACAAAACACGCCGAAAAACTGTGAATAAATTTACCAAAAAATCTTTTCAATAAAAGGGGTTAACAAGAAATCAACTGTTGGTTTACACTGCCGCGTGACAGGGGCCTGCGGTTTGGGGCCCGACAGCTTTGCGCCGCGGACGAGGGCGTTTCGTGGCGACGCAGGTGGAAGGGAGGATCGGAATGTCTTCTGCCAAGGCTCAATCGGTTCAGGCGCCGGAGATGCGCGATGTGCCGCCGGGCTTCGAGACCGCTCATGCCAACGCCGCCAGATACCGCGAGATGTATGCCGAATCGCTGGCCGATCCGGATGCGTTCTGGGGCCGCGAAGGCAGGCGGCTCGACTGGATCAGGCCCTATACCAAGGTCAAGGACACCGACTTCACCTTCGGCAAGGTCTCGATCAAGTGGTACGAGGACGGGGTGCTGAACGCCTCGGTCAACTGCATCGACCGGCACCTGAAGGACCGCGCCCTGCAGACGGCGATCATCTGGGAGCCCGACGATCCCAAGACCCCGGCCCGGCACATCACCTATCGCGAGCTGTCGCGGAAGGTGAACCAGATGGCCAACGTCCTGCTGAGCCAGGGCGTGATGCGCGGCGACCGCGTCGTCATCTATCTGCCGATGATCCCCGAGGCGGCCTATGCGATGCTGGCCTGCGCCCGGATCGGCGCGATCCATTCGGTGGTCTTCGCCGGCTTCTCCTCCGACGCGCTCGCCAACCGGATCAACGATTCCGGCGCCAAGCTCGTCATCACCGCCGACAGCGCGCCGCGCGGCGGCCGGCGGACGCCACTGAAGGCCAACACCGATGCGGCGCTGCTGCACTGCTCGGACAAGGTGCGCTGCCTTGTCGTCAAGCATACCGGCGACCAGACATCGTGGATTGAGGGGCGTGACGTCGATGTGCTGGCGATGATGGACATGGTCAGCCCGGAATGCCCGCCGCGGCCGATGAGCGCGGAAGACCCACTCTTCATCCTCTACACCTCGGGCTCCACCGGCAAGCCGAAGGGCGTGGTGCACACGACCGGCGGCTACCTCGTCTTCGCGGCGATGACGCATGAATACGTGTTCGACTACAAGGAAGGCGACGTTTTCTGGTGCACCGCGGACGTGGGCTGGGTCACCGGGCACAGCTACATCCTTTACGGACCTCTGGCCAACGGCGCGACCACCGTCATGTTCGAGGGCGTGCCGACCTGGCCGGACGCGGGGCGCTTCTGGGCGGTCTGCGAAAAGCACAAGGTCACCCAGTTCTACACCGCGCCGACGGCGATCCGCTCGCTGATGGGGCAGGGGCCGGAATGGGTCGAGAAATACGACCTGTCGTCGATCCGGGTGCTCGGCTCGGTCGGCGAGCCGATCAACCCCGAGGCCTGGATCTGGTATGACCGCCACGTCGGCAAGGGCAAGCGCCCGATCGTCGACACCTGGTGGCAGACCGAGACCGGTGGCCACATGATCACCCCCCTGCCGGGTGCGACGCCGACCAAGCCCGGCTCGGCGACGCTGCCGTTCTTCGGGGTGAAGCCGGTGATCCTCGATGCCTCGACCGGCGTCCGCCAGGGCGAGACCGAGGCCGAGGGCGTCCTTTGCATCTCCGACAGTTGGCCTGGGCAGATGCGCACGCTCTGGGGCGATCACGAGCGCTTCCAGGAGGCCTATTTCAGCCAGTATCGGGGCTACTACTTCACCGGCGACGGCTGCCGGCGCGACCGCGACGGCTATTACTGGATCACCGGCCGGGTCGATGACGTGATCAACGTCTCGGGCCACCGGATGGGCACCGCCGAGGTGGAAAGCGCGCTGGTGGCCCATGCCAAGGTCGCCGAGGCCGCGGTCGTGGGCTACCCGCACGAGATCAAGGGCCAGGGTATCTACGCCTATGTCACGCTGATGAACGGGGTGGAGCCGTCGGAGGCGCTGCGCAAGGAGCTGGTGCAATGGGTCAGGTCCGAGATCGGGCCGATTGCCTCGCCCGACCTCATCCAGTGGGCGCCCGGCCTGCCGAAGACCCGTTCGGGCAAGATCATGCGCCGCATCCTCAGGAAGATCGTCGAGAACGACTACGGCGCGCTTGGCGACATCTCGACGCTGGCCGATCCCTCGGTGGTCGAGGACCTCATCAACAACCGTATGAACCGGAGCTGAGGGGATGGCAGAGGTCGACGCCGCCACCACCCCCGACGCCGCCGTCGTCATCCTGCTCGGGCCGCCGGGGGCGGGCAAGGGCACGCAGGCGCGGATGCTGGAAGAACGCTTCGGCCTCGTCCAGCTTTCGACCGGCGATCTTCTGCGCGCGGCGGTGGCCCGGGGCACGCCCGCGGGGCTGGCCGCGAAGGCGGTGATGGAGGCGGGAGGGCTCGTCTCCGACGACATCGTGCTGTCGATCCTGAAGGACCGGATGGCCGAGCCCGACGTGGCGCGCGGCGTGATCCTCGACGGCTTCCCGCGCACCGCCGGGCAGGCCGCGGCGCTCGATGCGCTGCTCGCCCGGCAGGGCCGTGGCGTCGGCGCGGCGATCAGCCTCGAGGTCGATGACGAGGCGATGGTCGGCCGCGTCGCCGGCCGCTACACCTGCGCCGCCTGTGGCGAGGGCTATCATGACGAGTTCAAGCAGCCCGCCACGGAGGGGGTTTGCGACAGATGCGGCGGCACGGCGTTCAAGCGCCGGGCCGACGACAACGCCGGCACGGTGCGCGAACGGCTGACCGCCTACCACGCCCAGACGGCCCCGCTGATCGCGCATTACGGCAAGATGGGCATCCTTAAGACGGTCGATGCGATGGCGGGCATTCCCGAGGTGGGCGCGGCGCTCGAGGCGCTGGTCGCGGCCATGTTCGGCAATCACGCGAAGGGGCGGCAAGTCCCCGCAGGAGGAGGCACCGGGGCGGATCGCGCCCCGGTCTGACGACACGAGCCCGGCCGGAACGACACGACGCGGAGGGCGGACGGCATGCCGCCTTGCGTGAACCGAGGAGTCTTGCGCGCGGCGCGGAGGCCGCGCGGCAGGAACGGAAAAAGGGGGCTGGGAGGCCCCGTTTGCTAGGAGGAAACGATGGCAACAACCGATCTGGACGTGGCGGTGAACCGCTCCCGTCCGATGACCAGGGAAGAGAAGAAGGTGATCCTCGCCTCTTCCGCCGGTACGATCTTCGAGTGGTACGATTTCTATCTCTACGGCTCGCTCGCGGCGATCATCGGCGCGCAGTTCTTCACCTCGTTCCCGGAAGCCACGCGCAACGTCTTCGCGCTTCTGGCCTTCGCGGCGGGGTTCATCGTGCGTCCGTTCGGCGCCCTGGTGTTCGGCTCGCTCGGCGACCTGATCGGGCGCAAGTACACCTTCCTCATGACCATCATGATCATGGGTCTGTCGACCTTCCTCGTCGGCATGCTGCCCGGCTACAATAGCTGGGGCATGGCCGCGCCGATCATCCTGATCGCGCTCCGGATGCTCCAGGGCCTGGCGCTCGGCGGCGAATACGGCGGGGCGGCGGTCTATGTCGCCGAACACGCGCCGATCAACCAGCGCGGCTATTTCACCTCGTTCATCCAGACGACGGCGACGCTGGGGCTTCTGCTGTCGCTGGTCGTGATCCTGCTGGTGCAGGGCTACGTCAACGGCAACTGGGAACCGACCCCGGTGCTCGATGCGGCGGGTGCTGCGGTGATGAACGCCGACGGCACGCCGAAGATGGTCAAGGCCTTCGACCTCTGGGGCTGGCGCATCCCGTTCCTCGGCTCGATCGTGCTTCTGGCGATCTCGCTCTACATCCGGCTGCAGATGAACGAGAGCCCGGCCTTCAAGAAGATGAAGGAAGAAGGCGCCCAGTCGAAGGCGCCGCTGCGCGAGGCCTTCGGCCAGTGGAAGAACGCCAAGATCGCGCTGATCGCGCTTCTCGGCCTCACCGCCGGTCAGGCCGTGGTCTGGTATTCGGGCCAGTTCTACGCGCTGTTCTTCCTTCAGAACGTGATCAAGGTGGACCTCTTCTCGGCCAACGTCTTCGTGGCGTGGTCCTTGATCATCGGCACCTGGGGCTTCCTGTTCTTCGGCTCGCTCTCGGACAAGATCGGCCGCAAGCCGATCATCCTGGCGGGCTGCCTGATCGCGGCGCTCACCTACTTCCCGACGTTCAAGCTCCTGACCCATACCGCCAACCCCGCACTCTACGACGCCCAGCAGACGGAGGTCGTCGTGACCGCCGATCCGGCGAGGTGCTCGTTCCAGTTCAACCCGACGGGCACGGCGAAGTTCACGACCTCCTGCGACATCGCCAAGGCGCTCTTGTCGAAGACCTCGGTGAACTCGACCACGGTCGATGCGGCCCCGGGGACGATCGCCTCGGTGCAGGTCGGCGAGACGGTGATCCCGGGCTATGACGGCGCCGAGAACGCCAAGGCCATCGCCGATGCCAAGGCGGCGCTGGAAGCGGCGAAATCCGGCACCGACCAGGCGGCGATCGACGCGGCGCAGAAGGCGCTGGACGACGCCAGCGCGGTGAAACCGGCGTTCGAAAAGGCGGTGAACGAGGCGCTGAAGGCGGCGGGCTATCCGCTGGTCGCGGAAAACAACACGACGGTCGCCAAGGCGGCCCACTTCCTCGACATCTTCACCGGCCAGAAGCTCACGATCATCGCGATCCTGACCTATCTGATCATTCTCGTGACGATGGTCTACGGCCCGATCGCGGCGATGCTGGTCGAACTCTTCCCGACCCGCATCCGCTACTCCGGCCTGTCGCTGCCCTACCACATCGGCAACGGCTGGTTCGGGGGCCTCTTGCCTGCCACCGCCTTCGCGATCTCGGCCCAGACCGGCAACATCTATGCGGGCCTGTGGTATGCGATCGTCGTCGCGCTGATGACGGTGGTGATCGGGACGCTGTTCGTGCCGAACGGCACCCACAAGAAGTCGATCTTCACCGACGATCCGGAGCACAAGCTGCACCGCTGACCGCTGCGGACGGGCCGGGGGCAACCCCGGCCCGGCTGCCCGCCGCCACGGTGCCAGCGACGCCGCGCCACATTGCCCCGGCGCGGGCTCCCTGCCACCGAGGAGATCCGGCCCGGCCCCTTCCCTGGGGCCGAAGATGGAGGGAGAGACGCATGACATCCCCGGCCACCCCCCCCGCCCCGCCCGCTGGCCCGCGCCCCGCTCCGCTCGCCGCCCCGCTCGCCGCCCCGCTCGCCGCCGCGCGCCCGCGGGCGTCCCGCAGGGGAGGATGACATGGCGGCGGGAAAGCTCAGGCACCGCGTCCTGATCGTGGAGGATGAGGACAACATCGCGCTCGCGCTCGACTACGTGCTGACCCGCGAAGGCTACGACCACGAAAGGATCGCCAACGGCGCCGAGGCGCTTCCGAGGATCCGCGACACCGCGCCGGACCTCGTCCTTCTCGACGTCATGCTGCCCGAGGTGTCGGGCTACGAGATCTGCCAGACCGTGCGGATGGACCCCGACCTCAAGAACGTGAAGATCCTGATGATGACGGCCCGCGGCTCGGCGATGGAGCGGCGCAAGGGGCTTGCGCTCGGTGCCGACGGGTTCATCGCAAAGCCTTTCGAGCTGAAGGAACTGCGCGACGCGGTTCGCAGCCTTCTCGACCCGGGCGCGGCAGGCGTGCCGGGCGCGGGGGGAGAGGCCTGACCGCCCGGGCCGCCGGCTGCGTTGAGGCAGGGGGGGCGCTGCCCCCGTCCCCGCGAAAGCGGGGACTCCCCCGGGGTATTTCCCGCAACGAAGAAAGTCAGCCGAAGGGGTCGTCCGGGTAGGAGACGCCGGTGAGGCAGAGGCCGTCGGGCGGCGCCACCGGGCCGCAGGCGGCACGGTCGCGGGCCTGAAGCGCCGCCGCCACGTCTTCGGGCGTCCAGGCGCCGGCGCCTACGCGTTCGAGCGTGCCGACGATGGAGCGGACCTGGTTGTGCAGGAACGAGCGGGCGCGGAGGTGGAAGCGGTATTCGCAGCCGTGGGCGATCTCCACCTCGTCGATCGTGATCTCGCTGAGCGTCTTGACCGGGCTTTTCGACTGGCAGAGCGCCGAGCGGAAGGTGGTGAAGTCGTGGTGGCCGACAAGATGCGCAGCGGCCTCGCGCATCGCTTCGGCGTCGAGCGGGCGGCGCACCCGCCAGACGAGGCCCGCCTCGAGCGTGAGCGGGGCGCGGCGGGCGACGATCCGGTAGAGGTAGCGCCGCTCGGTGGCCGAGAAGCGGGCGTGGAAGTCGTCCGCCACACGGGCGGCGGCGAGAACGGCGACGGGGGCGGGCTTGAGGTGCCAGTTCAGCGCCTCCATCAGGCGGAAGGGGTCCCACTCCTTCGCAAGGTCGCAATGCGCGACCTGGCCGGTGGCGTGGACGCCGGCATCGGTGCGCCCGGCCGCGGCGACGGCGGGCGCGCCCGGGTCCAGCCGGGCAAGCGACGCCTCGACCGCCGCCTGCACCGAAGGCTCCGCCGCCTGGCGCTGCCCGCCGGCGACGGGGCCGCCGTGGTCGTCGATCTTGAGCGCATAGCGGGGCATCGCGCTTCCTTACCGCCGGCCGGCGGGCCTTGGCAATCGCCCCTACCCATACGGCCGCCCGCCGCCTATCTTGGGGCGGAAACGAGGGGCAGGTCTTGGCGCTATCCGACATCACCGACAGGCTCGGCCGGACCATCGAGGGGCTGGCGCAGCCGTTCTCCGACCCGGTGATCCGGCTCGGCGTCACCGGGCTCTCGCGCGCCGGCAAGACCGTCTTCATCACCGCGCTGGTCGCCAACCTGATGGACCGGGGCCGGATGCCGGGGCTGCGCGCCGCAGCCGAGGGGCGGATCCTGTCGGCCTTCCTCCAGCCGCAGCCCGACGACACCGTGCCGCGCTTCGACTACGAGGCGCATCTGGCGGCGCTGACCGGGCCCGAGCCGCACTGGCCCGAAAGCACCCGGGCGGTGAGCGAGCTGCGGCTGTCGTTCCGGCTGAAGGAGGCGGGGCTTCTGGGGTCGGTCCGGGGGCCGCGGACGCTCCACCTCGACATTGTCGACTATCCCGGCGAGTGGCTTCTGGACCTCGGGCTGATGGACCGGCGCTATGATGACTGGGCGCGCGACGTGCTGGCACGGATCGGCGGGCGGGCCGAGGCGGCGGGCTATCTCGCCGCGCTCGGGGAGGTCGATGGCGGGGCGCCCCTGGACGAGACGGTGGCGAAGCGGCTTGCGGATGCCTTCGCGCAGTATCTTCATGCGGCGCGGGCGGCGGGCTATTCGGACTGCACGCCGGGGCGGTTCCTCCTGCCCGGCGACCTCGCAGGCTCGCCTGTGCTGACCTTCGCGCCGCTGCCCGAACCCGCGACGGCCCCGCGCGGGTCGCTCCGGCGCGAGATGGAGCGGCGCTTCGAGGCCTACAAGGAGAAGGTGGTGAAGCCCTTCTTCCGCGACCATTTCGCCCGGATCGACCGGCAGGTGGTGCTGGTCGACGTGCTGGGCGCGATCCACGCCGGCCCGAAGGCGGTGGAGGACATGCGCACCGCGATGGCCGACATTCTCGCGGCCTTCCGGCCCGGCAAGGTCGGCTGGCTGATGGGGCTTCTGGGGACGCGGCGGGTGGAGCGCATCCTCTTCGCCGCGACCAAGGCCGACCATCTGCACCACAGCGAGCACATGAAGCTGACCGCGATCATGGCCGCGCTGATGCGCGAGGCGAAGGACCGCGCCGATTTCGCCGGCGCCGACACCGCCGCGATGTCGATCGCCGGCCTTCGCGCCACGGTGGAGGAGACGGTGAGCCACGAGGGCCGCACGCTCGACGCCGTGCGCGGCCGGCTTCTGGCGACGGGGCGGGAGGCGACGGCCTATGCCGGCGAGCTGCCGCAGAACCCCGCCGAGATCCTCGCGCCGGCGCGCCAGGGGGCGGCGGGATGGCTCGACGCCGACTACCGGGTGATGAACTTCGCACCCGCGCGGCTCAGGCTGAAGCCGGGCGAGGGGCCGCCGCACATCAGGCTCGACCGGGCGGCGGAGTTCCTGATCGGTGACAGGTTGTGAGGCATTGATGGCGAATCCGAAAGGCCCGGTCCTGATCGAGCGCGAAGAGGCCGCCGCGGTCGGCCCCGATGCCGCGCCCGCGGTGCCCGACGCGGCGGCGCCGCAGGGAAAGGCGATGCAGACCGTCGCGGTGCTGGCAGCACGGCCACGCTCGCGGCTCGGCCGCTTCTTCTGGGGGTCGGCCACCGCACTCGTCGGCTTCATGGCCTCGGTCGCCACCTGGCGCTTCGTCGAGGGGCTGCTTGCCACACATCCGCTGCTCGGCTGGATCGCGGCGGGGCTGACCGGGCTTTTCGTGCTGGCGGCGCTTCTGGTGGCGCTGCGCGAGGCGGCGGCCTGGACGCGCCTCGCCCGGCTCGACCGGGTGCACCGGGCGGCGCTGGCGGCCGTGGCCTCGGGCGACACCGGGGCCGCGGGCCGGGTCGTCGACGGGCTGATCGCGCTTTATGCCGCGCGCGAGGATACCGCCTGGGGCCGGGCGCGGCTGGCGGAACGGCGGGGCGACGTGTTCGATGCCGATGCGCTTCTGCACCTTGCCGAGGCCGAGTTGATGGCGCCGCTCGACCGCGCCGCGCGGGCCGAGATCGAGAGCGCGGCGCGGCAGGTGGCGACGGTGACCGCCTTCGTGCCGCTGGCGCTCGCCGATGTGGCCGCGGCGCTGACGGTGAACCTCAGGATGATCCGCCGCATCGCCGAGGTCTACGGCGGCCGTGCCGGCGCGATCGGCGGCTGGCGGCTGTTGCGCACGGTGCTGACCCATCTCGTCGCCACCGGCGCGGTGGCGGTGGGCGACGACCTGATCCAGTCGGTCGCCGGAGGCGGGCTCCTGTCGAAGCTGTCGCGGCGCTTCGGCGAGGGCGTCGTCAACGGCGCGCTGACGGCGCGGGTGGGTGTCGCCGCGATCGAGGTCTGCCGGCCGCTGCCGTTCGCGGTCCTGCCGAAGCCGCGGGTCACCAATCTGGTGAGCCGGGCGCTCGCGGGGCTCTTCGGCGCGGGCCGCGCCGCGGCGGACGAGGGGAAATCCTGACTTCCCGCGCCCCGGCTTTGCGCTATGAATGGGGCATGAAACGGCCCCGGGGCAACCGGGCGGAGGGACGGGCGTAATGGGGTTCGAGGTTCTTTTCGCGCTGGCGGGGTTTGTGGCGCTGGCGCTGCCGGTTGCGGTGGTGGTGCTGCTGGTCGCGGTCGGCGGGCTGAAGCGGCGGATCGAGACGCTGGAGCGCGGGCTCTCCGATCAGGGCCGGGTGCTCGGCGATCTGCGCCATGCGGTGCGGGCGAGGGCCGAGGTGCCGCAGGCGCTGGCGCCGGCGGCGGTCACCGCGCCCGAGGCCCCGCCTGCGCCCGCACCCGGGCCCGAGGCCCCGCCTGCGCCCGAGATGCCCGTAGCCGCCGACCCCGATGTGGCCGAGGTGTCCGGCCCCTGGGCGAAGCTGCCGACCCCTCCCGGGCCTCCGTCCCATCCGGCACCGCCACCGCCCCCCGCCGCGGCGGAGCGGGTCTCGGCCCTCGCCGACTGGATCAAGGCCAACTGGGTCTTCGCCGTCGCGGCGCTGTCGCTGGCGCTCGCCGGCATCTTCTTCGTGCAATACGGGATCGAGAACGGCCTCCTGCCGCCGGCCGCGCGGGTTGCGGCGGCGATCCTCTTCGGCCTTCTCCTCATCGCCGGGGGAGAGCTGGTCCGCCGCCGCTGGGGCGACGGAAAGGACGATCCCGCCGCCTACCTGCCCTCGACCTTCTCCGGCGCCGGGATCGTCTCGATCTTCGGCGGCGTGGTGGCGGCGCGGCAGCTCTACGGCCTGATCGGGCCGGAGACCGCCTTTGCGGGGATCGTCGCGACGGCGCTTCTCGCCATCACGCTGGGCTGGTTCCACGGCGCCTTCCTTGCCGCCGTCGGGCTTCTGGGTGCGGCCGCGGCCCCCTTCATCGTCGGCGGCGAAAGCGAGGCGCCCTGGTGGCTCTATGGCTATTTCGCGGTCATCGCCGGCACCGGGCTTGTTGTCGATACGATCCGCCGCTGGGCCTGGGTCTCGGTCCTTGCCGTGGTGCTCGGCATCGCCGGCGGCTGGCTGGTGCTGGCGGGGGCCGGCGGACCGGGCTGGTTCGCGCTGATGCTGGTGGCCATCACGGGGCTGGCCATTCTGGTGCCCGCGCGCGCGCTCCTGCCCGACCATGCGGGCGCGATGCTGGCGGAGATGGCGCTGCGCCGGGGCCGGCCGATCTTCCCGACGAGGCTCGCCGGCGGCACGGTGGCGGCGGCGAGCCTCCTCCTTCTCCTCCGCGACACTGCGACCCCGGCCGAAAGCCTGCTCGTCTACCTCTGCCTCGCCGCGCTCGCGCTCGCGCTCACCGTCTGGTCGGGCACGGCGCGGGCGCTGTCGGACCTGACGGTGCTGCCGGCGGCGGCCTTCCTTGTCCGCCTCGGGCTGGAGGGGCTCGATGGCGGCCCGCTGGCGGCGGACCTCGCAGGCAGGGCGATCGCGCTTCGCGGGCCGGAAACCGCGGCGCCGATGACGGTCACCGTCCTCCTGGTGATGGCAACGGCGATCACGCTCGCCGCCGCCTGGACGAGCGGCGGGGCGGGGCGGCTGAAACCCTTCTGGGCGGCGGGGGCGGCGCTTGTGGCGCCGCTCGCCGCGCTGGTGCTGGAGCTGTTCTGGACCCCGTCCGCCGCGCTTGGCGCCTACCCGTGGGCACTTCACGTCATCGCGCTTGCCGCGCTGATGGCGGGGCTTGCCACGGCCTTCGCCCGCAGCGACGGGGGCGACATGCGGCGCGCGGCCTACATGGTGCTCTCGACACTGTCGCTGATCGCGCTGGCGCTGTTCCTCATCGTGACGAAGGGCGCGCTGACGCTGGCGCTGTCGGTGCTCCTGGTCGTCGCGGCCGCGCTCGACCGGCGCTTCCGCCTGCCCGAGATGGGGGTCTTCATCCAGGCCGGCGTTCTGCTCCTCGGCTGGCGGCTCGTGATCGACCCCGGCCTGCCCTGGGCCATCGACACCGCCGCCCTGTGGGAGGCCGTCGCCGCCTATGGCGGGGTCGCCGCCGCGGCAGCCGCCGCGCTCTGGCTGACCGCGGGCCTCTCGCGGCCCGGTGCGCGAGCCTTCCTCGAAAGCGGCGGCGCCTCGGCCGCGGCGCTTCTTGGCAACGTCCTCGTCTCGCGCTGGCTGACGGGCGGGGAAGGGAACGACCTTGGCAGCCACTGGGGGCTCGCCCTCAACGCGATGCCCTGGCTCATCGTCGCATTGGCGCAGCTCTACCGGATGACCCTGCCCGGCTGGATGCGCAAGGTGCGCGGCGCCGTCGCCGCTGTCGCCGGGCTGATCTGGGCGGGCGGCACCTTCGCCTCGCTCACCCTCGCCAATCCGGTCATGGCCGACTGGGGCGGCGAGGCGCATCTGGTGCGCGGACCGCTGGCCCTCGATACGCTGATGGTCGCCTATCTCCTGCCGGGGCTCATCCTTCTGGCGGCGTGGCGCTCCCTCGGGCACCTGCCGGGCTGGCTGAGGGCCGCGGTGCTGGCGGCGGGGGCGGCGCTCTCGTCGGTCTATGTGCTGCTCGAGATCCGCCGCTTCTGGCGCGGCCCCGATCTTTCGGTGCCGGGCGTCACCCAGCCCGAGCTTTACAGCTACACAATCGCGCTGATGGCGGTGGGTGCGGCGCTGCTCTACCAGGCGATCGCGCGGCAGTCGCAGGGGCTGCGCCGGATCGCCATGACGGTGATCGCGCTGACCATCGCCAAGGTGTTCCTGATCGACGCCTCGGGTCTGACCGGGCTGACCCGCGTCTTCTCCTTCCTCGCGCTCGGCCTGTCGCTCGCGGCGCTCGCCTGGCTCAACCGCTGGGCGGCGGGGCGGGGCGAGCGGCCGGACGCTAGCTGAGCTTCGGCGCGCCCCCCGGAGCCGTGTCGGCCTCCGCCACGCCATAGCGCAGGCTGCGGCCGATGCGATGGGCGAGCGCGGACCAGCCCGCGGCCGCCTCTGGCGCGAGGTTGCGGGTGAGGACGGAGTCGAAGAGGCCAAGCCAGGTGTCGAACATCCCCGGCCGCACGTTGCCCGCGTCGCGGTGGACCTGCAGCGGATTGCCGTCATAGCTTCGCTCGAAAAGGATCGCGTTGCGCCAGAAGCCGGCGATCTTCGCCTCATGCGCCGGCCAGTCCGTCACATGGGCGGCAAAGACCGGGCCGAGACCGGGATGCACCCTGACCGCGGCGTAGAAATCGGCCACGACGCGGTCGATCTCAGCGGGCGTGACGGCAATGCGCGGGGGAAGCGGGGGCACCAGGGTCTCCTTTCACCGCCGATCCTTGCGCGCCCAGGCGCATCAAGGCAAGGCCGGCGATGCCGCGCCCACTTTACCCCCGGTTTGCGGTTTCCTATAAGGCGGGCCATGAAGCGCATGTCAGCGATCGTCATTCGAATTAGCGGCCCGGCGGTCTGATCCATCAGTCGCCGGGAAAAGGCGCCTGAGCCGTCGCGCCGACCATGTTTCCAAGGATTTCCGAAGGACCGCCCGAGATGTGCGCCGACACGCCGACCCGCGACGACAGCCCCGACTACCGTGACACCGTCTTCCTGCCCGAGACCGATTTCCCGATGCGCGCAGCCCTGCCGCAGCGCGAGCCCGAATGGCTTGCCCGCTGGGAAAGGATCGGGGTCTACGACCGGCTGCGCGAAAAGCAGGGGCGCGAAAGCTTCGTCCTCCACGACGGGCCTCCTTACGCCAACGGTCACCTGCACATCGGCCACGCGCTGAACAAGGTGCTGAAGGACATGGTGGTCCGGTCGCAGCAGATGATGGGCAAGGACAGCCGCTACGTGCCCGGCTGGGACTGCCACGGCCTGCCGATCGAATGGAAGATCGAGGAACAGTATCGCGCCAAGGGGCAGAACAAGGACGAGGTCGACATCGTTGCCTTCCGCCAGGAATGCCGCCGCTTCGCCGAAGGCTGGATCGACGTCCAGCGCGAGGAGTGCAAGCGCCTCGGCGTCACCGGCAACTGGGCCGACCCCTACCTGACGATGGCCTACCACGCCGAGGCGGTGATCGCGCAGGAATTCCTGAAGTTCCTGATGAACGGCTCGCTCTACCGCGGATCGAAGCCGGTGATGTGGTCGCCGGTGGAGAAGACCGCGCTGGCCGAGGCCGAGGTCGAGTATCACGACCATACAAGCCATACGATCTGGGTGCGGTTTCCGGTCGACCGAGTCGAAGAACTCATAGTGCAAACTGTGGTCGGAGGACCGGATGGCCGCCAATACTTCGAAGACGTGAAGGGTGGCTCAGTCCTTATTTGGACTACAACACCGTGGACCATTCCGCAGAACCGCGCCGTCGCGTTTAATCCTGAAATAGTCTACACCGCGTTCAAGGTAGAAGAGGTTGCTGACGGCAGCAGCGCGGAACCGGGCGAAGTCTTGATCTTTGCCTCCGATTTGCGCGATCAAGTTTTCAGCCAAGCGAAGGTGACTAGGTTCCGTGAGCTGTGCGATGTGCCCGCGCAGTCGTTGAAAACGTTCACGCTCGCACATCCCTTCCGTGGCATCAAAGACGCCGATGGCAAGGTGGTTACGGAATGGGACTACGACGTCCCCCTTCTCCCCGGCGATCATGTCACCGACGACGCCGGCACCGGCTTCGTCCACACCGCGCCGAGCCACGGCGACGACGACTACCAGCTCGGCCTGAAGTTCGGCCTGCCGATGACCTACAACGTCGAGCCGGACGGCAGCTTCCGCCCCGACCTGCCGCTCTTCGGCGGCCAGCACATCATCCTGCCCGACGGCAAGGAGGGCCCCGCCAACGTCTCGGTCATCAAGCAACTGGCCTATTCGGGCGCGCTCTTCGCCAAGGGCAAGCTCAAGCATTCCTACCCACATAGCTGGCGCTCCAAGGCGCCGCTGATCTACCGCAACACGCCGCAATGGTTCGTTGCCATCGACCGCAGGCTCGACGACGGGCTGGGCGAGCACGGCGACACGATCCGCGCCCGCGCGCTGACCTCAATCGACGAGCTTGTCACCTGGACGCCGCCCACGGGGCGCAACCGGCTCCATTCGATGATCGCGGCGCGGCCCGACTGGGTGCTGAGCCGCCAGCGCGCCTGGGGCGTGCCGCTCACCTGCTTTGTCAGGAAGGGCGCGCAACCCGCTGATCCCGACTTCCTTCTGCAGGACGCCGAGGTCAACGCAAGGATCGTCGCCGCCTTCGAGGCCGAAGGCGCCGATGTCTGGTATGTGCAGGGATTCAAGGAGCGTGTGCTCAAGGGAATCGTCGATCCGCAGGATTACAACCAGGTCTTCGACGTGCTCGATGTCTGGTTCGACTCTGGCTCCACCCATGCCTTCGTGCTCCGCGACCGGCCCGACGGCACGGCGGACGGGATCGCCGACCTCTACCTCGAGGGCACCGACCAGCACCGCGGCTGGTTCCATTCCTCGCTGCTGCAAGCCTGCGGCACGCGCGGCCGCGCCCCCTACCGGGGGGTGCTGACCCACGGCTTCACGCTCGACGAGAAGGGCATGAAAATGTCCAAGTCGCTCGGCAACACCGTGGCGCCGCAGGCGGTGATCGACGAATACGGCGCCGACATCCTGCGGCTCTGGGTGGCGCAGTCGGACTATACGCAGGACCTGCGGATCGGGAAGGAAATCCTGAAAGGCACCGCCGACAGCTACCGGCGGCTGAGGAACACGCTGCGCTTCATCCTCGGCAGCCTCGCGGGATTCACCGAGGCTGAGCGGGTGGCGCCCGACGACATGCCGGAACTGGAACGCTGGGTGCTGCACCGGCGGGCCGAACTCGACCACACGGTGCGCCGGGGCTACGAGCGCTACGATTTCCAGGGCGTGTTCCAGACGCTTTTCACCTTCTGCACGGTGGACCTCTCGGCGCTCTACTTCGACATCCGCAAGGACGCGCTCTATTGCGACGACGCGGAGAGCCTGCGCCGCCGCGCCGCCCGCACGGTGCTCGACCTCCTCTTCCACCGTCTCACCACCTGGCTCGCGCCGATCCTCGTCTTCACGATGGAGGACGTCTGGCTGTCGCGCTTCCCCGGAGAGGACTCCTCCGTCCACCTGCTCGACATTCCCGCCACGCCCGCCGACTGGCGCGACGAGCCGCTGGCGCAGAAATGGGAGAAGGTCCGCCGCGTCCGCCGCGTCGTCACCGCCGCGCTCGAGGTCCAGCGCGCCGCCAAGACGATCGGCGCCAGCCTCGAAGCCGCCCCCGTGGTCCATGTCGAGGATCGGGAGACGCTCGCGGCACTGAAATCGGTCGATTTCGCCGACATCTGCATCACCTCGGGTCTGGTGCTGACCGCCGATCCCGAACCGCAGGAGGCGTTCCGCCTGCCCGAGGTGCCGGGCGTCGGCGTGGTGTTCGAGCCGGCCGAGGGCGAAAAATGCCAGCGCTGCTGGAAGATCCTGCCCGATGTCGGCAGCCATGCCCATCGCGGCACCTGCGCCCGCTGCGACGCGGTGCTGGGCTGAGCCGGGCGTGAAGGCGCAGGAAACGGGTTGCGGACGGGGCCGGCGGGGCGCAGCATCCGGCCATGCCCGAGATGACCGTGCCAAGCCCGTTCGGCCCCCTGACCCTTGTCGAGGACGAGGGGCGGATCGTGTCGCTCCGCTGGGGCGGGGCGGCCCACGACGCCAGCCCCCTCCTGGCCGAGGCGGCACGGCAGCTCGCCGAGTATTTCGCCGGCACCCGCCGCGACTTCGACCTGCCGGTGGCCTTCCTGCCCGGCCTTCAGGGCGAGGTGATGCGGGCGATGTGCGCCATCCCCTTCGGCGAGACCCGCAGCTACGGCGATCTGGCCCGCGCCCTCGGCGTGCCGGCGCAGGCGATCGGCCAGGCCTGTGGCGCCAACCCGGTTCCGGTCATCGTTCCCTGCCACCGCATCCTCGGCGCCACCGGCCTCGGCGGCTTCTCCGCCCCGGGGGGTGTGGAGACCAAGGTCGCGCTCCTCAGGCATGAAGGCGCGGCCTCGCTTCTCATCTGAGCTTCTTCGTTGCCGAAATACCCTCGGGGGGGCCCGGGGGGGCAGACGGCCCCCCCCGCCGCGACCTTCCCGCCGCCGCGACGCCGCCCGATGCGGGGCCTCTGCCGTCAGGTGATCGCCTCGAGCCGCTCCTTCGACAATTCGCCCGGAACGATGGTGATCGGGATCGGCAGGTTGCCCGAGGTCTTCGAAAGCTGCGTGACCAGCGGCCCGGGCCCCGACTTGTCGGTCCCCGCGCCGAGGACGAGCACGCCGATCTGGGGGTTTTCACGGATCAACGCGAGGATCTCGGTCACCGGCTCGCCCTCGCGGATCACAAGCTCCGGCTCGATCCCCTGCCGGTCGCGCATCCATTTGGCGAAGACCTCGAAATGCGCCTCGATCCGCTCGCGCGCCTCGGCGCGCATGATGTCGGCCACGCCGATCCAGTGCTGGAACTCCTCGGGCGGGATCACCGAAAGGATCGTGA
Organism: Albidovulum sp.; assembly: GCA_030837825.1. Lineage (GTDB taxonomy): Bacteria > Pseudomonadota > Alphaproteobacteria > Rhodobacterales > Rhodobacteraceae > Albidovulum. The sequence continues at coordinate 4,939 of JAUQYB010000005.1, read as the reverse complement.
CGCCGGCGCCGGTATGGGCGGCGCGGAGTGCGGCGAACCGCATCGCGTTCAGGCATTCGCGGCTGTCGTCGAGAACGACCAGGAACTTGCGCATGGTACTCCCCCGTCAGGTTGCGCGATCATCGCCGCTCGCGCACGATCAGGCAATCCCGCCGCTCATGATCCGGAATGCGCCCAGTCCCAGTAAAGCTCGCGCATCCGCCTGGTGACCGGCCCGTGCTGGTAGTGGGTGCCGTCGAATTCGACCACCGGCGTGACCTTGGAGAAGTTGCCCGACAGGAACACCTCGTCGGCGGTGCGGAAATCGTCGAAGCCGAGGACCGCTTCGTGCACCGCCATCCCGTCGGCGCGGGCGTTGGCGATGTGCCGGGCGCGGGTGATGCCCGACAGGAAGGTGCCGTTGGCGATCGGGGTGAACAGCTCGCCGTCCTTCACCATGAAGACGTTCGCCGTGGCGGTTTCCGCGACGTTGCCGAGCGCGTCGGCAACGAGCGCGTTGGCGTAGCCCTTCGTTCGCGCCTCCGCCAGCATCCGGGCGTTGTTGGGATAGAGGCACCCGGCCTTGGCGTTGGTCAGCGAAGATTCGATCACCGGCCGGCGGAACCGCGTCGTGGTGAGCGTCGTCGTCGCCCCCTCGGGCGCCATCGGAATCTCCTCGAGGCAGAGCGCGAAGCCGGTTCCGCCCGGCTCCGGCACGACCCCGGTCGCGTCGCCGTCAAGCGCCCAGTACATCGGCCGGATGTAGACGGCCGCCCCCTTTGGATAGGTCGCGAGGCCCTCCCGGGCGATCTCCACCATCGCCTCGGCCGTCATCGTCGGCGTGATCATCAGCGCCTCGGCCGACCGGTTCACGCGCGCCATGTGGCGGTCGAGGTCGGGGGCCACGCCCTCGAACCAGCGCGCGCCGTCGAAGACCGTAGTGCCGAGCCAGCTGCCATGATCGGCCGCGCGCATCACCGCCACGTCGCCCTCGTGCCAGCGCCCCTCGAACCAGGTGCGGATGTTCCTGCCGGTGGCCATGTCGCGTCCCTCCTTGCGGCCTGCGCCCGGCGCGGGCCGGACCGGGCGGCATCATGGTGAAGTTTCCGGCCGGGAACAACCCGCGCCCCGTCCGCGTCCGCCGGGCGGTTCCCGGTCGGCGGTTTCGCCGCCCGCCGCGGAATGCTAAGCCGGTTGCGCTGCGCCACTGTGGCGCGCCGGGATGCGGTTCATGGGCGAGGGCGGCGAGGGAAACGTGCTGGTGGTCGGCGGAACCGGCCGGCTGGGCGGGCTTCTCGGCCGGGCCTGGGCGCGGCTGGGGCAGGGGGGACTCGTCTGGCAGCGCCGGACCGGCGAGAGTGCCGGGCCGCGGTTCGATCCGCTGGGCAATCCGCCAGCCTATGCCGGGGCCGCCGCCGGGGCGTCGGTGATCCTCAACCTCGCGGGGCGGGTGGGCGGTTCTGCGCGTGACGATGCCCATCATGCGCCCCTCGCGCTGGCGGCCCTTCGGGCCGCGCGGGAGGCGGGCGTGGCCCATGTCTTCCTTGCGTCGAGCGCATCGGTCTACGGCAACGCGCCCTTCGCGCGTGAGACCGACGCGCCCGCGCCGCTGACCGGCTACGGCCGCGCCAAGGCCGCGATGGAGGCGGCGGCGCTGGCCTGGGCGGCGGCGAATCCCGGCGGACCGCGGCTGAGCCTTCTCAGGATCGCCAATGTCGCCGGGGCCGATGCGCTTCTGGCGGCGGCGCCTGGCCCGGGCCCGCAGATGCTGGACATCTTTCCCGACGGCAGCGGCCCGCGGCGGAGCTATCTTGGCCCGATGGCGCTGGCCGGCATCCTGTCGCGGCTTTTCGCCCATGCCCGACAGGGTGGGCCGCTGCCCGAGGTGCTGAACGTGGCGCTTGACGGCGCGGTGGCGATGGAGGCGCTTCTGGCCGCCGCGGGGCGCGACTGGGCGGCACGCCCGGCGCCGGCCACGGCGTTGCCGGTCGTCCGGCTTGACGTCACCCGGCTTGCGGCGATCTGCGGTCCGCTGCCCCCGGCCGATGCGGCTTCCATCGTCGCGGACCTTCGCGCCACGCTGGCGGGGGCGCCATGACTCCCGGCAAGCGGCTCTTCGACATCGGCCTCGCGCTCCTCCTCCTCGTGCCGCTCGGGCTCGTCATGGCCGGCGTGACGGTCTGGCTGGCGCTGGCGCAGGGCCGGCCGATCCTCTACGGCGCCGAACGGATGCGCGACCCCGACCACGGCTTCACCCTGTGGAAGTTCCGCACCATGCGAGAGGCCGGATACGACAGCGGGGTTTCGGGCGGCGACAAGGCGGCCCGGATCACCCCGGCGGGTGGTTTCCTGCGCCGGACGCGGCTTGACGAATTGCCGCAGCTTTTCAACATCCTGAAAGGCGACATGAGCTTCGTCGGCCCGCGCCCGCCGCTGCGCCGCTATGTCGAGGCCTGCCCGGAAACCTATGCCGCGGTGCTGCGCTCGCGCCCAGGCGTCACCGGCCTCGCCACGCTCGTCTTCCACCGTCACGAGGAGCGGCTTCTCGCGCAATGCGCGACTCCGGAAGAGACGAATCGCGTCTATCTGCGGCGCTGCATCCCGCGCAAGGCCCGGCTTGACCTGATCTATCAGCGCCGCCAGTCGCTGTGTCTCGATCTGTGGATCCTCCTGCGCACGCTCAGGGGGGTCGTGCGCCGCGGCTGAGGCGTTGAAACCGGTCGTTTTCCGCTGATTCCATGCCGATTCGCGGCGGGTCCCGCATAAGGTGTTGCGATAGCTGCGGATGCACCCGATAAGATCACGGAAGAAAAACAAACCGGCTGGCCCGGCGCCCTCCAGCGCCCCCCAGAATGCCGGAAGACGGCGGGCATGCGAAGGGCACCCACAGGATGGTGAAGTTCGTTCTGACGATGACGCGGCGGCAGAAGCGGCTGGTGCTGCTTCTGCTCGACCTGTCCTGCGTCGTGCTGGCCTTCACCGTCTCGACCATGATCCAGTTCTCGACGCTGCGCCCCGCAGCGATCCTCGCGAACAACTGGCCGCTGGTGCCGCCGCTGATGGCCGTGGCACTCGGCCTGTCTCTCGTGCTCGGAACCGCCGATGTCCGGCTGAAGCACTACGATCTCGCCGCGGCCGAGCGGACCGCGCTCTTCGCGGCCATCCTGGCGGTGGCGAGCGCGACGCTGGCGGCGCTCGGCGCGCTCGGGCTGCCCGCGGGATTTCATGTCATCTTCGGGCTGGTGTTTCTTTCGCTCGCGGCCGGCGGACGGATCGCGCTTCTGCATGTCCTCCTGGCGATCTACCGGCAGAGCGCCGAGGTGACGCGGGTGCTGATCTACGGCGCCGGGCGCACCGGCATGGCGCTGGCCGCCGCGCTGCGAAGCCGCGCCGACATCCTGCCCGTCGCCTTCGTCGACGACAATGCGACGCTCCGCGGCCTGATCGTGGCGGGCCTGCCGGTCTTTTCCGGCCCCCATCTTCCGCGCGTCATCGAACAATACAACGTCCGGCGCGTCCTTCTGGCGATGCCCTCGCTTTCGGTCCACAAGCAGAGCCTGCTGTCGCGCCGCCTCGCGCGGCTCGGGCTCGAGGTGCAGACGCTGCCTTCCTTCGCCCAGTTGATCGGCGACGAGGCGCTCGTCGACAAACTCGAACCCGCGCCGCCCTCGGCGCTTCTCAACCGCAAGGGCCTGCACACGGAACTGGCCGACGGCTGCGATGGCTACCGCGGCGGTGCGGTGATGGTGACCGGGGCGGGCGGGTCGATCGGGCTGGAGCTCTGCCGCCAGGTCGTGGCTTGCCGGCCGCGCAAGCTCGTTATGTTCGAACTGAGCGAGGTCGCCCTATACACCGCAGGCATGGAGCTGCGTGTCCTGACCGAGGGGCTCGGGATCGAGCTTGTGTCGGTCCTCGGATCGGCCGGCGACGGGGTGCTGGTGGAGCGGGTGCTGAAGGATCACGCCGTCGACGCGGTGCTCCACGCGGCCGCCTACAAGCACGTGCCGCTGGTCGAAGGCAATGCCCGGGCGGGCGTCGTGAACAACGCGCTGGCCACCCAGGTGCTGGTGCAGAAGGTGCGCGCGGCGTGCGTGCGGCGCTTCGTCCTCGTCTCGTCCGACAAGGCGGTGCGGCCGGCCAGCGTGATGGGCGCGACCAAGCGCATGGCCGAGCTGATCGTCCAGGGACAGGCGGCCCAGCCCGGCCGCACCATCTTCTCGATCGTGCGCTTCGGCAACGTCCTTGGCTCCTCGGGCTCGGTCATCCCGCTCTTTCAGGAGCAGATCGCCGCCGGCGGCCCGGTGACGCTGACCCACGAGGCGATCAGCCGCTACTTCATGACGATCCAGGAAGCCGCGCGGCTCGTGCTGATCGCGGGCAGCCTCGCCCGGGGCGGCGAGGTCTTCGTGCTCGACATGGGCGAGCCGGTCAGGATCCGCGATCTCGCCCGGCGGGTGATCGAGGCCTCCGGCTATACTGTGCGCGACCACGCCAATCCCGATGGCGATATCGAGATCGTGACGACCGGCCTCAGGCCGGGCGAGAAGCTGCACGAGGAACTGCTGATCGGCGACGGGCCGCGGAAGATGGTGCATCCGAAGATCATCTCGGTGATCGAGCCGAAGCTGTCCGAGCTTGAACTCGCCGCCGCGCTGCGCGACCTGAGGGAGGCGGTGGAGGCCGACGAGGAGGCTGTGATCGGTACCGCGCTGAGGCGTTGGGTCGGCTACAGCCCGGCGCCGGGACACAAGACGCGGACCCGGAGCGCCGGCGCCTTTGGTGTGCTTATCGCCGAATAGGGCCTGGGATCGGCGCCCGCGCGACCCCGCCGCGACGCGCGCGCTGCGCTAGATGAAGGCAATGTCGTCGCCAAGCGAAGCTGGCAGAGCCCATCCCGCGAGCGTGACGGTGTTGCCGCCGCCGAAGTCGAAGACGGTGTCGGAGGCGATGACCGAGGCAT
>JAUQYB010000054.1 GCA_030837825.1 Albidovulum sp. | reverse complement strand
GAAGTCGGTGTGCTTTTCGGGCAGGAAGTTCAGCCGCGACTGCGTGCCCTGCATGAACCCCTTGCCCGCCCAGCCGCCCGAGCCGAGCGCGATCTGCGCCTGGGTGATGTTGTAGCCCGCGCCGAGCGGATCGGAGCCGGGATCGAGGAACGTGTCGATCCGCCTGAACTGGTAGTCCTTGATGAGCTGCCATTCGGTTCCGCGGCTTTCGAAGACCGCGAACACCAGCGCCACCACAAGTGCCACGACGGTGCCGAAATACCAGAAGCTCACGCCGGCGACGAACATCACGAAGCCGCCGCCTGCAAGCAGCATGATCGCGGTGCCGAGGTCGGGCTGCTTCAGCACCAGAAAGGTCGGCGCCAGGATGATGACGACCGGGATCAGCACCCAGAGCGGACGCGAGACCTTGCGGATGTCGAGCCAGTCGTAATAGGCCGCGAGAAACATCACCAGCGCGACCTTGGTCAGTTCCGACGGCTGGAGCCGGATCGGCCCAAGATCGAGCCAGCGTTGCGCGCCCTTGCCGATGTCGCCGAAAAACTCCACCGCGACGAGCAGGAGAACGGCCGCGAGATAGGCCACCGCCGAGACGTTGCGCCAGAACCAGATCGGCACGAATCCGATCGCCAGCATCCCCACCATGCCGACCGCGAAGCGCTTCATCTGCGGCTCGGCCCAGACCTCGAGCCGCCCGCCCGCGACCGAGTAGAGCATGAGAAAGCCGATCGATGCGGTGGCGGCGAGAAGCACGACCAGCGCCCAGTTGACGTAGAGCACCTTCCGCAGGCCCGATGGCACCGTCTTGACGTTGTATTCGAGATAGCTCATGCCCGCGATTTCCCTCCGTCGGCCGGCGGCGGCTCGAGCACCTGAAGCTTCTCGCGCTCTGACTGGATGCGGGTGCGCTGGCTTTCGGGATAGGCGCTGAGCGGAGGAAAACCGCCGCTCAGCGCCTGCAGGATGATGTCGCGCGCGATCGGCGCGGCCGCGGCCGACCCGCCGCCGCCGTGCTCGATGACCAGCGAGACCGCATAGCGCGGCGCGTCATAGGGCGCGAAACAGACGAAAAGCGCGTGATCGCGCCGGTCCCACGGCAGATCGTCGTTCGACACGACGCCGCGGGCGCGTTCCGCGGCGGTGATGTTGCGGACCTGGCTGGTTCCGGTCTTGCCGGCCATGCGCATCGTATCGTCGGCGATGCGCGAGCCATAGGCGGTGCCGCGCCGCGAATTGGATACATCGAACATCCCCCGGCGAACCTCGGCGAGGAGAGCCGGATCGATTCCGAGATCCGCCGCGGGTTCCACCGGCAGGTCCTGATCGCCGATGGTGCGCAAAAGCCGCGGGACAATCGCCCGACCCGTCGCCACCCGTGCCGTCATCACCGCGAGCTGAAGCGGCGAGGCCAGCACGAAGCCCTGGCCGATGCCGGCGTTCAGCGTGTCGCCGATCAGCCATTCGGTGCCGTATTTGCGCGACTTCCAGTCCTTGTCGGGCGCGAGCCCCTCCGAGATGGCCGACATCGGCAGGTCGAACCGCACCCCGATGCCGAGCCGCCGCGCCATCGCGGAAAGTCTGTCGATACCGGTGCGCTGCGCAACCTCGTAGTAGTAGACGTCGCAGGACTGCTCGAGGCTCTGGGTCAGGCCGACATGGCCGTGGCCACCGCGCTTCCAGCAATGGAAGCGGCGCTTTCCAAGCTCCACGAAGCCGGGGCACCAGACCGTTTCGGAGGGCGAGATCACACCGGCCTCCAATGCTGCGAGCGCTGTGACGAGCTTGAAGGTCGATCCGGGCGGGTAGGCGCCCTGCACCGACTTGTCGGCAAGCGGCCGGTGGTCGTTTTCGGTCAGCATCTGGTAGTCCGCGCCAGAGATGCCGCGGACGAAGAGGTTCGGGTCGAAGCTCGGCGCGGAGTTGATCGCAAGGACATCGCCCGTCATCACGTCGATCACCACGGCTGCGGCGCTTTCGTCGCCGAGACGCGCCTGCACATAGTTCTGCAGCCGGTGGTCGATGGTCAGCCGCACGTTCGCGCCGGGGTCGCCGTCGCGCCGGTCCAGCTCGCGCATTACCCGGCCGGTCGAGTTCACCTCGATCCGCCGGGTTCCGGCCTTGCCGCGCAAGACCTCCTCGAGCTTCGCTTCCACCCCGAGCTTGCCGATCTGGAACCGCGGGATCTGCAGGAGCGGATCGGGGTCTTCGATCTTCGACAGGTCATAGTCGCTGACCGGGCCGACGTAGCCCAGGACATGCGCGAAATCGGGGCCGAGCGGATAGACCCGGCTGAGCCCGACCTCGGTCGTCACACCGGGAAGGACCGGAGCGTTCACGGCGACGCGGCTGAACTCCTCCCAGCTCAGCCGGTCGGCGACGGTGATCGGAAGGGTGGGGGCGCGGCGGGCGATTTCCCTGCGCGCCCCCGCCATGTCCTCGCCGGCAAGCGGCACCAGCCGGGCAAGCCGGTCCAGAACGTCGTCGGTATCGCCGGCGTCTTCGGGCGTGATGGTGATCCGGTAGTTCTGTTCGTTGCCGGCAACGACAGCGCCGTTGCGGTCCTGGATCAGTCCGCGCGCGGGCGGGATCAGCCGGATCTTGATCGAGTTCTCCTCGGCCAGAAGCCTGAACTCGTCGGCCTGGTCGAGTTGCAGGTAACGCATCCGGAAGGCGAGCGTCGTGGCAAAGACGCCCTGCAGCCCGGCAAGGAGAAGCCCGCGCCGGCTGATGGTGCGGAAGCTTTCCTGGGTGTCGCGCGGAGACCGTCTCATATCCGCCGCCCGAATGCGTCGAACTCGCCGGGGGCGGCCTTGCGCAGTCCGAAGACGAAGCGGGTGAGAAGGACCACCGCCGGATAGGCGAGCACTGTCGATACGGTCTGGAGCGCCGCCATGCCGACGGGCACCTGCGGCACCATGAAGATGGCGAGCGCGAGGCGCTGGATCACCGTCAGCGCCACGACCAGCGCGCCGGCTACCAGCCATTCGAGCGCAAAGGGCAGGTCGCGCAGCGTCGCCTCGCGCGAGCGCAGGAACTCGGTGCCGAGAAGCACCAGAAGCGGCCAGAGCCCGGGCGGGCGCATCGACAGCACGTCCTCGACGAGGAACACCGCGGCGATGAGCGCGGCGGGCGCATAGTCCGGGCGGCGCAGCACCCAGGCGATCGCGCCGCAGAGGATGAGGTCGGGCCCCGGCACCCGCGCCGGCACCGCACCGAGCGGCAGGATGCGCACGAAGAGGATCAGCGCCGCCAGTGCGGTGAAGAGAAGCCGGTAGGCGAGCCGGTGGGCAGCGACCGGATCAACCATCACCGGCCTCCGGGTCGGCCGCCGGCGTTTCCGGTGGCACCGCCTCGGCCGGCGCCGGGGCCACCGGCGGCGGGATGAGTCCGCCTGCCTCGGTGATCTGTTCGGCCGGATGGCTTCTCAGGACGCGAAGGAAGCTCAGCCGCTCGTAATCCGCAGCAAGGCGCACGCGGAGCCTCTGGTCGGTGCCAAGCTCCACCTGCCCGACGAGAAGCCCCGCGGGGAACACGCCGCCATCGCCCGAGGAAATCACCCGGTCGCCCGGGCGCACCTGTTCGGGAGCCTCGACGAACTCCACCGGCGGTGCCGGGCTGTTGTCACCGACAAGCATGGCCTTCTGCCCCGAGGGCTGGATCGTCACCGGAATCCGGCTTGACGCATCGGTCAGCAGGATCACCCGGCTCGTGGTCTGGCCGACGCCCGAAATCCGGCCGACCAGGCCGAGCCCGTCCATCGTCGCCCAGCCGTCCACGATCCCGTCCCGGGTGCCGACGTTGATCAGCACCGATTGCCGGAAGGGCGAACCCGAATCCGCCATCACCACGCCCGAGACCGAGGTGAGCTTGGGGTCGAGCCGCACCTGGTTCTGCGCCAGAAGCTTGGCATTCTGCTGTTCGAGCTGGACGGATGCCTCCTTCCACGCCTTCATCTGCTGCAACTCGCGCCTGAGCTCCTGGTTCTGCTCGTAGATGCGGGTGTAGGACTGGAACCCCTCGACCATGTCGACGAGTTTCGTCACCGGCGCCATCGCCCAGTCCATGTTCGGCACGATCCTGTCGATGAGGGCCGCGCGGAACCGCTCCACCCGCGGGCTGTCGATGCGCCAGATCAGGAAGATCGCAGCCAGCATGAAGGCCAGCACCGCGATCAGGATGCGGCGCACCGGGCCTTTGAAATCGGCTTCGGCGTTGCGGTCTCTCGCCAAGGGCGGCCTCGTGGTCGGCGCCGGGCCCCTGCAAAGGGGCGGCGGGCGTCAGCTATCGTAGTCTATAACGTGACGGAGCTGTTTTTCATATTCCAGCGCCTTGCCCGTGCCGAGGGCAACACAATTCAGCGACTGATCGGCAATGGAGATCGAAAGCCCGGTCTGTTCCCGCAGCGCGAGATCCAGTTCGCCCAGAAGCGCGCCGCCGCCGGTGAGCATGACGCCCCGGTCGACGATGTCGGCCGCGAGGTCGGGCGGCGTCGTCTCGAGCGCGGTCATCACCGCCTCGCAGATCTGCTGGACCGGCTCGGACAGCGCCTCGGCCACCTGGGCCTGGTTGATCTCGATCTCCTTCGGCACGCCGTTCAGAAGGTCGCGGCCGCGGATCGACATGGAGGCGCCGCGCCCGTCGTCGGGCATCCGCGCGGTGCCGATCGAGGTCTTGATCCGCTCGGCGGTCGATTCACCGATCAGCAGGTTCTGCTGGCGGCGCAGATAGTTGACGATCGCCTCGTCCATCCGGTCGCCGCCGACGCGGACCGAGCGGGCATAGACGATGTCGCCGAGCGACAGCACCGCGACCTCGGTGGTGCCGCCGCCGATGTCGACGACCATCGAGCCGGTCGGATCGGTGATCGGCATCCCCGCGCCGATCGCCGCGGCGATCG
>JAUQYB010000053.1 GCA_030837825.1 Albidovulum sp. | reverse complement strand
CCTCATCCCCCCCGGGCGGTCGCATTTCGACCTCGCCAGCAGAACCACCATCGGGTGTGGTGGCGCCATAAAGTGCCCAAACCCGGCGTTGCGCAGCGCCCGCCCGCGGCCGGTCGCCGCCCTTCGTGCTCTGCCACGGCCGAGGGTTCCCCGTCCTGTCATGCCCGCGAAAGCGGGCATCCCGGGGGAGGGCGGTATGTCCCCCGCCGGGGAGACCGGTCACGGAAGATCGTCACGCTCCCGACCGGCTGCCGTCTTTCCTGACAGGGGCAAGGGTGCAAAGGGGGCGGGTTTCCTTTGCCTGCGCCCTGCGCTTCGGGGCGACGGGCGTTCCGGCGGCAGGCCCCCGCTTGCGCGGGGGTGACAGGGAGGCGGCGCCGGCACCACCCTCTCGCCCGGGCGTGACCGGAGCATGAGGTCCACTTGCGCGGGGCCGCCCTGAACAGCGTGCGCCCCGGCGCCCGTCGCCTCAGCCCGCCCGCGCCTGCCGCTTCCGCTCGTGCGGGTCGAGGAAGCGCTTCCTCAGCCGGACGATCTTCGGCGTCACCTCGACCAGCTCGTCGTCCTCGACATAGGCGATCGCCTCCTCGAGGCTCATCCGCACCGGCGGCGTCAGCCGCACCGCCTCGTCGGTGCCCGAGGCGCGGACGTTGGTCAGTTTCTTGCCCTTCAGGGGGTTCACTTCCAGGTCGTTGTCGCGGCTGTGCTCGCCGATGATCATGCCTTCGTAGACCTGTTCCTGCGCACCGATGAAGAGCTTGCCCCGTTCTTCCAGGTTCCAGAGCGCATAGGCGACCGAAACCCCGTTCTCCATCGACACCAGCACGCCGACGCGGCGGCCCTCGATCGCGCCCTTGTGCGGCGCCCAGCCGTGGAAGATGCGGTTGAGCACGCCCGTGCCGCGGGTGTCGGTCAGGAACTGGCCGTGATAGCCGATCAGCCCGCGCGAGGGCACATGGGCGACGATCCGGGTCTTGCCGACGCCCGCGGGCTTCATCTCCACCAGCTCGCCCTTGCGCTGGCCGGTCAGCTTGTCGATGACGACGCCGGAATACTCGTCATCGACATCGACGATGACCTCCTCGACGGGCTCCATCCTGACCCCGTTCTCCTCGCGGAAGATCACCCGGGGGCGCGAGATCGAAAGCTCGAACCCTTCCCGCCGCATGTTCTCGATCAGCACGCCCATCTGCAGCTCGCCCCGGCCCGAGACGACGAAGGCCTCGCCCGAGGGCGTGTCCTCGACCTTGATGGCGACGTTCGATTCCGCCTCCTTCATCAGCCGCTCGCGGATCACGCGGGACTGCACCTTGTTGCCGTCGCGGCCCGCAAGGGGGCTGTCGTTGATGCCGAAGGTGACCGAGATCGTCGGCGGGTCGATCGGCTGGGCCGGCAGCGGCACGTCGATTTCCGGCGCGCAGAGCGTGTCGGCGACGGTGGCCTTCGACATGCCGGCGACGGTGACGATGTCGCCCGCCTCGGCGGCCTCGATCGGCTGCTGGGCAAGGCCGCGGAAGGCGAGGATCTTGGTCACGCGGAACTGCTCGATCCGCTCGCCGCGGCGCGAGAGCGCCTTGACCTGGTCGCCCACCCGCACGGTGCCGCTTTCGACCCGGCCGGTGAGGATGCGGCCGATGAACGGGTCGGCCGAGAGCGTCGTCGCCAGCATCCGGAACGGCTTGCCGGCGTCGGCGATCTGGCGCGGCGCGGGCACATGCCGCACGACCAGGTCGAAAAGCGCGGACAGGTCGCGGCGCGGGCCGTCGAGCGTCTCGTCGGCCCAGCCCGAGCGGCCGGAGGCATAGAGATGCGGGAAGTCGAGCTGCGCGTCGTCGGCGCCGAGGTTGGCGAAGAGGTCGAAGACCTCGTTCAGCGCCCGGTCGGGTTCGGCGTCGGGCTTGTCGACCTTGTTCAGGACGACGATGGGGCGCAGGCCGAGGGCGAGCGCCTTGGAGGTCACGAACTTGGTCTGCGGCATCGGCCCCTCGGCGGCGTCGACCAGGAGCACCACGCCGTCCACCATGTTGAGGATGCGCTCCACCTCGCCGCCGAAATCGGCGTGGCCGGGGGTGTCGACGATGTTGACGCGGGTGCCCCGCCATTCGACCGAGGTCGCCTTGGCCAGGATGGTGATCCCGCGCTCGCGCTCGATGTCGTTGGAATCCATCGCCCTTTCGGTGACGTTCTGGTTCTCGCGGAAGGCGCCGGACTGCTTGAGAAGCTCGTCCACCAGCGTCGTCTTGCCGTGGTCAACGTGTGCGATGATCGCGATGTTGCGAAGGTCCATGAAGTCCGCCGTTTCCTGAGGTTGGCGCCCGGATAGTGGAAAACCGGCCCGATGGCCAGTGACATTCCGGAAGGGCCCGGGCCGGCCGTCGCGGGCAGCGGCATTCGGTCGCCTTGCCGGGACCCGGCCGGACAGGGGCTAATCGCGCCCCGCACCCCCGGGAGACTGCGCGTCCATGAACCTGCCCTTCAACGTCATGACCAAGCCCGCGGGGCCGTTCTGCAACATCGACTGCAGCTATTGCTACTACACGGAAAAGACCGGGCTTTACCCCGATACCGCGAAGTTCCGCATGTCCGACGCGGTGCTGGAGCGCTATACCCGCGCGCTGATCGCGTCGCAGGCGGCGGCCGGGCTGACGGAGGTCACCTTCTACTGGCAGGGCGGCGAGCCGACCGTGCTCGGTATCGACTTCTATCGCCGGGCGCTGGCGGTGCAGGCGGCGGAACGGCCCGAGGGGATGACGATTCGCAACGCGCTCCAGACCAACGGCACGCTCATCGACGCCGGCTGGGCGGCTTTCCTCGCCGCCGAGGGGTTCCTCGTCGGCCTCTCGCTCGACGGGCCGAGGACGCTGCATGACCGCTTCCGCCGCGACCGGGCGGGGCGGCCGACCTTCGATGCGGCGATGCGCGGACTCGGCCACCTGCTCGCCGCGGGGGTGGAGACGAACCTTCTCGCCACCGTCCACAGCGCCAACGTGGTCAAGCCGCGCGAGGTCTACCGCTTTCTCGCCGGCCTCGGCCCGCGCTGGCTCCAGTTCATCCCGGTGGTGGAGCGCACCGGCACCGGCGGGCGCCTCGCCGGCCCGCCGCAGTCCGATGCCGCCACCGGGGTCACCCGCTGGAGCGTCAGCCCCGCCGCCTACGGCAAGTTCCTCTGCGACGTCTTCGACATCTGGCACCGGCACGACGCGGGGCGGATCTCGGTCCAGCATTTCGACGTGATGCTCGGGGTCCTCCTCGGCCAGCCGGCCTCGCTCTGCGTCTTCGCCGAGGAGTGCGGCGGGGGGCTCGCGCTTGAACACAACGGCGATGTCTACGCCTGCGACCACTACGTCTATCCCGCCTACCGGCTCGGCAACCTGATGGAGGCGGCGCTCGGCCGCCTCGCCGCCTCGCCCGCCGCCCGCGCCTTCGGGGCGATGAAGCGCGACACGCTGCCCCGCCAGTGCCGGGAATGCCGGTTCCGCGCCGCCTGCCACGGCGGCTGCCCCAAGCACCGCTTCGCAGTCAGCCGCGACGGCGAGCCGGGGCTCAACTACCTCTGCGCCGCCTACCGCCGCTTCCTCGCCCATGCCGGGCCGCGGCTGGCCGAGATCGCGGCGCGGGTCGGCCGGGGTCAGACGGCGACGTAGCGGTCGCGCCGGTGGTTGACGGCGATGACGAGGTTCACCACCAGCGCGCCGAGGGCGGAGATCGCCACCGTGGCCGCATCGCGCAGGGTGAGTGCCAGGGCGAAGATCACCAGGTCGAAGAGAAGCTGCGTCCAGCCGGCGCGGAATCCGGTCCTGTCCTGCAGCCAGATCGCGACGATGCCGACGCCGCCAAGGCTCGCCCCGTGGCGGAAGAGCGCGAGCAGCGCCGAGCCGGAGATCGCGCCGAAGAGCACCGCACCGACGATCGGGTCCAGATCGGCGAAGCTCACCCAGTGCGGGAAGACCATCGCGAGGCCCGACATGACGCCCACCGCGATGAAGGTCTTGAGCACGAAGGCCGGGCCGATCCGGCGCCAGCCGAGCCAGTAGAACGGCAGGTTGACGGCGAAGAAGACCGGCCCGAAGCCCCATCCCGTCGCGTAGGAGATCAGGACCGCGAGCCCCGCCGTCTGCCCGGTGACGAGGCCGAGATGGGTCAGGATGGTGATGGCGAAGGCCGCCATGCCGGCGCCATAGGCGATGGCCTGGGCATCGTCGAGGACGGTGTGGCGGTGCGGGTCCGTCATCGTCCGCTGCGCCCGGTCGGCTTTGCCCTGCACATCTTCCGTTGCCAAATATCCCGGGGGGTGCGGGGGGCAGCGCCCCCCGTCGTCCGGCCGCGGTGCAGCCTGGTCAGACCAGTGCCCTGTTCAGATACTCGTCGACCTTCTCGAGATAGCCCATCGTCGTCAGCCATTTCTGGTCCGGCCCGACGAGAAGGGCGAGATCCTTGGTCATGTAGCCGTCCTCGACGGTCTGCACCGTCACCCGCTCCAGCGTCTCGGCGAATTTCGCGAGCTGCGCGTTGCCGTCGAGCTTGGCGCGGTGCTTCAGCCCGCCGGTCCAGGCGTAGATCGAGGCGATGGAGTTCGTCGAGGTCTCCTTGCCCTGCTGGTGCTGGCGGTAGTGGCGCGTCACCGTGCCGTGCGCGGCCTCGGCCTCGACGGTCTTGCCGTCCGGGGTCAGCAGCACCGAGGTCATCAGCCCGAGCGAGCCGAAGCCTTGCGCCACGGTGTCGGACTGCACGTCGCCGTCATAGTTCTTGCAGGCCCAGATGTAGCCGCCCGACCATTTCAGCGCGCTGGCCACCATGTCGTCGATCAGCCGGTGTTCGTAGGTGATGCCCTTGGCCTTGAACTGGTCGGCGAATTCGGCATCGAACACCTGCTGGAACAGATCCTTGAAGCGGCCGTCATAGGCCTTCAGGATGGTGTTCTTGGTCGAGAGATAGACCGGCCAGCCCTTCATCAGCCCGTAGTTGAACGAAGACCGCGCGAAGTCGATGATCGACTGGTCGAGGTTGTACATCCCCATCGCCACCCCGGCGGCGGGGGCGTTGAACACCTCGCGCTCGATCACCGTGCCGTCCTCGCCGACGAATTTCATCGTCAGCTTGCCCTTGCCGGGAAAGCGGAAGTCGGTGGCGCGATACTGGTCGCCGAAGGCGTGGCGGCCGACGACGATCGGCTTGGTCCAGCCGGGGACAAGGCGGGGGACGTTGCGGCAGATGATCGGCTCGCGGAAGATCACCCCGCCGAGGATGTTGCGGATCGTGCCGTTGGGGCTTTTCCACATCTCCTTCAGGCCGAATTCCGCGACCCGCGCCTCGTCGGGCGTGATCGTCGCGCATTTCACGCCGACGCCGTATTTCTTGATCGCGTTGGCGGCGTCGACGGTGATCTGGTCGGAGGTGCGGTCTCGTTCCTCGATGCCGAGGTCGTAGTATTTCAGGTCGATGTCGAGGTAGGGCAGGATCAGCTTCTTCTTGATGAAGTCCCAGATGATCCGGGTCATCTCGTCGCCGTCGAGTTCGACGACGGGGTTGTCCACCTTGATCTTCGACATGCTTCTCTCCGCCTTGGGGTGACTCGCTGGCCGGTCTTAGCGGAAATGCGGGCGCGGGGAAAGATGGTATGCGTTGGTATACCGAAAGCCGGATCAGAAGACGAGGCGGCCCAGCCCGCTGCGCAGGAGGGCGCGGCCGAGCAGTGCCGAGACCGCAAAGCCCGCTGCCCCCAGTTCCATTGAGCCGAGCGGAAAGGGCATCGTCCGCAGCATCACCGCCAGCACCGCGACATGGAGAAGATAGACCGCCATCGACAGGTCGGCCGCAGCGCGGGTGGCCCGCGTGCCGGGCGGGCCGAAGGCGAGCGCGGCGGCGAGGAGCGGCACCGACAGCACCAGTTGCTCGGTGCCGCCGGTCCCCCAGGCCCGCAGGATCAGGCCGAGCCCGAGCGCCGCGGCGCCGGACAGGCCGAGCCAGACCGGGCTTGCTGCGGCGCCGGCCAGTGCGACTCCGAAGAACAGCGCGGGTTCGTAGGCGAGGAAGACCGCGATGCCGGGCGCCGGGTCGCTCCGGTCCAGGATCACCAGCCAGAGCGCCGAGCCGGCGGTCGCGAGCGGCAGCACGAGCCGGGGGGTGGCGATGCCGGGCACCCGGCGGCGGAGCGCCAGGAGCGAGAGCGAGGCCGCGAAGGCGAAGGGCAGGAACCAGAGCGGCCCCATCGTGCCCTCGGGCGGGAACCACCCGGCCGCGGTCGCGCCGAGCGGCTGGTGCGCCGCGACCGCGTCGGCAAGACGCAGGCCGAGGTAGATGGCCGCCCAGATCGCGAAAGGCCGCAGCAGCCGGCCGGCCCGCCGCCGCGCCGCCGCGCCGAGCGATCCTCGGTCGCGCCCGGTCATTGCGAGAACGGCCATGAGCGCAGTGAAGACACCCATCGCCGCGGGCATCCACCCGCCGCCGGGGGATTTGGCGTGAAAGAGCACGATGACGAGTGCCGCGGCGAGCCGCAACAGGTCAAGCGCCGCGTTGCGCGCGGCGGGAGAGTCGTCCGCGGCCGGGGTGTTTGCGGTCGGAGGCGCCCAGGCCGTTCCTGGCGTTGTGGCGGTTCCGTCCATCTGATCTCCGTCAACTCGCCACCGGCACCCAGTCACGGGCCGGAGACTACCGCAATGGGAGAGTCAGGCAAAGCGAAATCAGCCGAAGAAGCCTTTGGCAAGGCCGCGCACATGGGCCCAGACCGCGGGCGCGCCGCGGGCGACCCTCTGGCCGACCCGCGCCTCGAGCTGGTCGAAGGTCACGCCGTATTCGGTCCAGGTGCCGCCGCCGGTGGCGATGTTGTGCAGCACCGGCTGCACCCGGTCGAGCGCCTTGGCGAAGCTGGCGTCGGGGCTCTCGGCGGCCTCGAACTCCTCCCAGAGCGCGCGGAGCCCCAGGCCGATGTCGGCGGGCAGGAGGCCGACGATCCGGTCCGCCGCCGCCGCCTCGGCCGCGCGCGTCGCCGCCGAGCCGTGGGCCTCGCCGTTGGCGGACTGGATCGGCACGTCGCCCACGTCGATCTCCACGAGGTCGTGGAGGAGCAGCATCCGGATCACCCGGTCGATCGACACGCCCGGCCCGGCCTGATCGGCCAGCACCAGCGCATAGAGCGCGAGGTGCCAGGAATGTTCGCCGGAATTCTCGCGCCGCGACCCGTCGGCGAGCGTGGTGGCGCGCAGCACCTGCTTCAGCCGGTCGGCCTCCATCAGGAAGGCTAGCTGGGCGTCGAGCCGCCCGCCCGTCTCGCCGGCCTTCCCGCCCCCGCTCATCCCTCGGAGCGGGCGCCGGCGGCGCGGGCGCGGCGAAGCCGCTGGTCCAGGAAGACCCGCGCCTTGGCCTCGGCCCGCTGGGCGCGGACCGCGGCCATGTAGGCCTCCTGAAGCGCCGAGGACGCGGCCTCGACGATCTTGTTGACCTCGCCGACGATCGACTCGTCGCCGGTCTCGGCCACCGCCTTCAGCACGTCCTCGGCGAGTGCGATGCCAAGTTCCTCGGTCGTCGGCATGGCCTACCGCGTCTGTTCGCCGAGCCGGCGGCGGACGTAGTCCTGCACCCGCGAGATCATCGGCATCATGTGTTCGGCCTCGTTCTCGAAGAAATGGCCGGCGCCCTCGATCTGGTCGTGGGTGATGGTGATGCCCTTCTGTTCGCGCAGCTTGCCGACGAGGCTTGCGGTGTCCTTGGGGGCGGCGACCCGGTCGGCGGTGCCGTTGATGATCAGCCCCGAGGACGGGCAGGGCGCGAGGAAGGAGAAGTCATACATGTTCGCCGGCGGCGACACGCTGATGAAGCCGGTGATCTCGGGCCGGCGCATCAGAAGCTGCATCCCGATCCACGCGCCGAAGGAAAAGCCCGCGACCCAGCAATGCTTGGAATTGGGGTTGAGCGCCTGCAGGTAGTCGAGCGCCGAGGCCGCATCGGAAAGCTCGCCGATGCCCTGGTCATATTCGCCCTGGCTGCGGCCGACGCCGCGGAAGTTGAAGCGCAGCACGGTGAAGCCGAGTTCGTGGAAGGCGTAGTGCAGCCGGTGCACCACGCGGTTGTTCATCGTGCCGCCGAACTGGGGATGCGGGTGCAGGATGATGGCGATCGGCGCGTCGGGCTGTTTCTGGGGGTGGTAGCGGCCTTCGAGCCGGCCTTCGGGGCCGGCAAAGATCACTTCGGGCATCGCCTGTCTTCTCTCGTGCGGGCGCCGGGGCGCGTCAAATTCGGCAGGGCCATTCTTGACTATTTTGCTCAGGCACCCTAGAACTGTTCTAAACGCCGGCGCGGCCGGTGTCCGGGTGGAACGCAGTTAAGCGCGCTTGCCCCCGGCGTCAATGTCTTTGCGGGGTGGAGGCCCATGAAACTCTCGACCAAGGGTCGCTATGCGATGGTGGCGCTCGCCGATCTGGCGACGGCGCGGGATGACCAGATGACCTCGCTTGCCGCGGTCTCGAAGCGGCAGGACATTTCGCTGCCCTATCTCGAGCAGCTTTTCGTCAAGCTGCGGCGGGCGGGGCTGGTCGAGTCGGTGCGGGGGCCGGGCGGCGGCTACCGGCTTGCCCGCGATCCTTCCGAGATCCGGGTGAGCGAGATCCTCGAGGCGGTGGACGAGACGGTGAGCGCGCTCCATACCGGGGCAGGGGCCACCGGCGGCGTGTCGGGGAGCCGGGCGCAGTCGATGGCCAACCGGCTCTGGGAGGGGCTTTCGGCGCATGTCTATGTCTTCCTGCACCAGGCGCGGCTTTCCGACGTGATCGGCAACACGCTGAAGCCCTGCCCGGCGGTGCCGGCACTGTTCCAGGTGGTCGACGAATGAGCGGCAGGGACCATAGCGCGGCGCGTTCCGCGCCATTCCTCCGCTCTCGCCTCCGCCCTGCGGCTCCGGCTCGGGGCGCCTCCGGCGGGGGTATTTCGCAACGGAGAAGGCGGGATCATGAAGAAGGCGCGGTCATGAAGAAGGCGGGGTCATGAGCGGTCGGGTCTATCTCGACTGGAACGCGACGGCGCCGCTGAGGCCGGAGGCGCGGGAGGCGATGCTCGCGGCCCTCGACCTTGTCGGCAACCCCTCTTCGGTCCATGCCGAGGGGCGGGCGGCGCGGGCGGTGGTCGAGGGCGCCCGCGAGGACGTGGCGGCGCTTCTGGGCTGCCTGCCGCGCGAGGTGGTCTTCACCTCGGGCGCGACCGAGGCGGCGCGGGTGCTGGCGGGCCGGCCGGCGGCGGCGGTGCGGGTCGAGGGCACTTCGCACGACTGCCTGCTGGCGCACGCCCGCGACGGCGGCGACCACGGCGGCGGCGACCACGGCGGGGAGGCGGGCGCGGTGCTGGCGATGGGGCTGGCCAATTCCGAGACCGGCGTGATCACCGAGCCGCCCGCGCGCGATGCTGAGGGCTATGCCCTTGGCGGGGCCCGGGCGGGGCGGCTCCTGCTCGACGTGGTGCAGGCGGTGGGGCGCATCCCCTTCGCCTTCGGCTGGTCGGGGGCGGAGATGGCGATCGTCTCAGCCCACAAGATCGGCGGGCCGAAGGGCGTCGGCGCGCTGATCCTGCGCGAGGGGCAGGAGATCGCGACCCTCCAGCCCGGTGGCGGGCAGGAGATGGGGCGGCGGTCGGGCACCGAGAACGTCGCCGGCAGTGCCGGTTTCGCCGCCGCGGCGCGGGCGGCGCTGGCGGAACTGGACGGCGGCGTCTGGGAAGCCGTGCGGGCGCGGCGCGACGGTTTCGAGGCCCGCATCGCGGCCGGGGCGCCGGAGACGGTGATCGTCGGCCGCGACGGGCCGCGGCTCCCGAACACCTCGTGCCTGGTGACGCCGGGCTGGAAGGGCGAGACGCAGGTGATGCAGATGGACCTTCAGGGATTCGCGATCTCTGCCGGCTCGGCCTGTTCGTCGGGCAAGGTCAGGACCAGCCGGGTGCTGAAGGCGATGGGCTTCGGCGAGGCGGCGGCCGCCTCGGCGATCCGGGTGTCGATCGGCCCGGCGACGACCGAAGAGGAATTGGACCGCTTTGCCGCGCAGTGGCTCGCGGCGCGGGCGCGGTTCGCCGCGCGCGCCGCCTGAGGCTCGGCCGGCCAGGCATGGAAGGACAGGAAAGATCATGGCTCAGGAAATGATGGAAGCGGCGGGGCTGGAAGTCCGCGAGGGCGTCGACCGCGAGACGGTCGAGACCGTGCAGGGCATGGGCGCCTACAAATACGGCTGGGAAACCGAGATCGACACCGAATATGCGCCGCTCGGCGTCAACGAGGACATCGTCCGGCTGATCTCGGCCAAGAACGGCGAGCCGGAGTGGATGACCGAGTGGCGGCTGAAGGCCTTCGCCCGCTGGAAGGAGATGGAGGAACCGCGCTGGGCGATGCTCCGCTATCCCGAGATCGACTATCAGGACCAGTATTACTACGCCCGCCCGAAGAGCATGCGGGAAAAGCCGAAGTCGCTCGACGAGGTCGACCCGGCGCTGCTGGCGACCTACGAGAAGCTCGGCATTCCCCTGAAGGAGCAGGCGATCCTCGCCGGGGTGGAGGGCGCGGGCGCGGCGCCGGCCGAGGCGCGCAAGGTCGCAGTGGACGCGGTCTTCGATTCGGTCTCGGTCGGCACCACCTTCCGCGAGGAGCTGAAGAAGGCCGGGGTGATCTTCTGCCCGATCTCCGAGGCGATCCGCGACTATCCCGATCTGGTGAAGAAATACCTCGGCTCGGTCGTGCCGCAGTCGGACAACTTCTTCGCCACGCTCAACTCGGCGGTCTTTTCCGACGGCTCCTTCGTCTACATCCCGCCGGACACCCGCTGCCCGATGGAGCTTTCCACCTATTTCCGCATCAACGCCGAGAACACCGGCCAGTTCGAGCGCACCCTGATCATCGCCGACAAGGGCTCCTACGTGAGCTATCTGGAAGGCTGCACCGCGCCCAAGCGCGACATCGCCCAGCTTCACGCCGCGGTGGTGGAGATCGTCGTGCTGGAAGATGCCGAGGTGAAGTATTCGACCGTGCAGAACTGGTTCCCCGGCGACGAGGAGGGCCGCGGCGGCATCTACAACTTCGTTACCAAGCGCGCCGACTGCCGCGGCGACCGCGCCAAGGTGATGTGGACGCAGGTGGAGACCGGCAGCGCGATCACCTGGAAATACCCGTCCTGCATCCTGCGCGGCGACGATGCCCAGGGCGAGTTCTATTCGATCGCCATCGCCAACAATCTCCAGCAGGCCGACACCGGGACCAAGATGATCCATCTTGGAAAGAACACCCGCTCACGCATTGTTTCGAAAGGCATTTCTGCGGGCCGCGCACAGAACACCTATCGCGGGCTGGTGTCGATGCACCCGAAGGCGAAAGGGAGCCGCAACTACACCCAGTGCGACAGCCTGCTGATCGGCGACAGGTGCGGGGCGCATACCGTTCCCTATATCGAGGTGAAGAACAACTCGAGCCGCGTCGAGCACGAGGCGACGACCTCGAAGGTGGATGACGACCAGCTCTTCTACTGCCGCTCGCGCGGGATCGACGAGGAGGCGGCGGTGGCGCTCGTCGTCAACGGCTTCTGCCGCGAGGTGTTGCAGGCGCTGCCGATGGAATTCGCGATGGAGGCGCAGAGCCTTGTCGCGATCTCGCTCGAGGGGAGCGTGGGCTGACGCCCCGCTTATGGACCGGATGAATCCCTGGGAGAAGACAGCCATGATCGTCACCACCACGCCCTCGGTCGAGGGGCAGCGGATCACCCGCTACCACGGCATCGTCACCGGCGAGGCGATCCTCGGCGCCAACATCTTCCGCGACCTCTTCGCCGCGGTGCGCGACGTGGTCGGCGGGCGGTCGGCGGCCTACGAGCAGGAGCTGAGCCGGGCGCGGGAGACCGCGCTGGCCGAGATGCAGGAGCGCGCGGCGATGCTCGGTGCGGGCGCCATCGTCGGCGTCGATCTCGACTACGAGGTGATCAACAACATGCTGATGGTCTCGGCCTCCGGCACGGCGGTGAGTCTGGGATGAGGGGACTTTCGCTGCATATCCGGCGTGATGTTGCGTCAGATGCCGCATTGCGGCGGAAGGAAGGCCGGCGGGCCGCGAAAATCCCGCTTTTCGCGCCTGAATTCCGCCCTGAATCGCAGCCATGTTGCGCCTCGACGGGGAAGAATCCGGGGCCGTGCCATGTCGTCGATGACGTTCGATCAGAAAAATGCCTTTGCCGCGCGGCTGACGCGGATTCAGGCCGGACGGCAGTTCGAGCATGCCGACCTTCTGGGCAAGGCGACGCACAAGGCCTACAAGCAGAAATTCGGCACCCAGCCGGCAAAGCCGAAGCGGACGCTGGCCGACAAGCTGATGGTGGTGATCGCCTTCCTCTGCGGCATGTCGGCGGTGCTGGTCGGACGCATCGCCTATTTCCATCTGGCGCAGATCGACGGGCTGCCGAAGGCGTTCTACGATCTGGGTGCGCGGGGCATGTATCTGTTCGCCTTCGTGCTGGCGCTGGTGCTGATCGTGATCTTCCACCTGTCGAGCCGGGCGCGCATCCAGGCGCTGGTCGTCGGCTGCGTGGTGATGCACTTCGGCGAGGCCGCGGTGGCGTCGAACGCGCCGGAGGTCTGGTCGCAGCTCTTCTCGGCGGACTATGCCGCGCATATGGCCGAGGAAGGCCGCGACTTCCGCGTGACCCCCGCAGGCTGACCGGCGCTGGCCGGCTGATCCACCCGACACTCCCAATCCCTGCGGCCCGGGCAATGCGCCCGCTGGCCGCGTCTGCCATTTGAACGAGGACAAGATGCTGGAAATCAGGAACCTTCAGGTCAAGCTCGAGGACGAGGACAAGCAGATCCTCAAGGGTGTCGACCTGACCGTGGAGGCCGGCCGGGTCCATGCGGTGATGGGGCCGAACGGGTCGGGCAAGTCGACGCTGTCCTACGTGCTGTCGGGTCGCGACGGCTACGAGGTGACGGCGGGCGCGGCGACGCTTGACGGCCACGACCTGCTGGCGATGGAGCCGGAGGAGCGGGCGGCGGCGGGCCTGTTCCTCGCCTTCCAGTATCCGGTGGAGATTCCGGGCGTCGGCAACATGACCTTCCTCAGGACCGCGCTCAACGCCCAGCGCAAGGCGCATGGGCAGGACGAGCTCAGCGCGGGCGATTTCCTCAAGCTGGTGCGCGAGAAGGCGAAGACCCTGAAGATCGACGCCGAGATGCTGAAGCGCCCGGTCAACGTCGGCTTCTCGGGCGGCGAGAAGAAGCGCAACGAGATCCTCCAGATGGCGGTGCTGGAGCCGCGGATGTGCATCCTCGACGAGACCGATTCGGGGCTCGACGTCGATGCGATGCGGCTGGTGGCCGACGGCGTCAACGCGCTGCGCGACGCCGGCCGCGGCTTCCTCGTGATCACCCATTACCAGCGGCTGCTCGACCATATCCACCCCGACGTGGTGCACATCATGGCCGACGGGCGGATCGTGAAGAGCGGCGGGCCCGAGCTTGCGCTCGAGGTCGAGCGCAACGGCTATGCGGGTATCCTCGGGGAGGTCCGGTGATGGCGGCCCCGCAGCGGAAGGATGATGCGCGGCTGGCTGCGACCGCGGCGCGGGCCGCGGCGCTGGTGCTCCCGAGGGGTGGCTTCAGCGGCCCGGCGCGGGCCGAGGCGCTGGCGCGGTTCCGCACGATGGGCCTGCCGGGGCGGCGCGACGAATACTGGCGCTGGACCGATCCGGCGCCGTTCAACGCGGCCGATGCAGTGCCCGGGGCCGCCCTGCGCGCCGACACGCCGATCTTCGAGGGCCGCGACAGGGTCCGGCTGGTCTTCACCGACGGCGTCTTCGACGCCGGGGCCTCGGACCACCCGGCGCTGGCGGGGGTGGAGATCGAGCGGCTGGCCGAGGCCGACCGCGCCGACATCCACTGGGCCAAGTCGCTTTACGGCGTTCTGGAGGCCGAGGGGCAGGCGCCGGTCGCCCGTCCCTTTGCCGCGCTGAACACCGCCGCGGCGGCCGATGGCCTGCTGATCCGGGTCACCGGCAAGGCGGCGCGGCCGGTGGAGATCGCCTACCGGCAGGCGGCGGAGGCGTCCGACGCGGTGCTGCACCATGTGATCCGGCTCGAGAAGGGCGCCGAACTGACGGTCTTGGAGACCGGCACCCCGGCTGCACGGTCGAACCTGGTGATCGAGGTGGACCTGGCTGAGGGCGCGCGGTTCCACCACCTGCGCCCGCAGGGCCGGGCGCTGGACCGGGCGATGATCACCCATCTTTTCGCCCGCGTGGCGGCGGGGGCGCTGTTCAAGTCCTTCACGCTGACGGCGAACGGCCGGATGACCCGCAACGAGGCGGTGATCCAGATCGCCGGCGACGGTGCGGTGGCCCATATCGCCGGCGCCGCGATCGGTGACGGGGCGGACGGGCCCTTCCACCACGACGACACCATCTTCGTCACCCATGCGGCGGAGGGCTGCGAAAGCCGGCAGGTCTTCAAGAAGGTGCTGAAGCACGGCGCGAAGGGCGTGTTCCAGGGCAAGATCCTGGTCAGGCCGGGCGCGCAGAAGACCGACGGCTACCAGATCAGCCAGTCGCTGCTTCTGGACGAGGACAGCCAGTTCCTCGCCAAGCCGGAGCTGGAGATCTACGCCGACGACGTGAAGTGCAGCCACGGCTCCACCACCGGGGCGATCGACGAGACGGCGCTTTTCTATTTGCGCTCGCGCGGGGTGCCGAAGGAGGATGCGACCGCGCTTCTGGTCCTGTCCTTCGTTGCCGACGCCATCGCCGAGATCGAGGACGAGGCGCTGGCCGCCGACATCGTGGCGCGGATCGAGGACTGGCTTTCGCGCAGGAAGGGCTGAATGGCCGTCACCGATGACATCCTCGCGACCTACCGGGGGCCGAGGCGCATGGCGCGCCGCCTGCTGGCCGGAGAACGCCACGAGGGCAGGGCGCTGGCCTACCTTCTGGCCGCGCTCATCGTCGCCTATGTCGCGCTCTGGCCCGCGATCTCGCGGCAGGACGTGCTGGCGGGACCGGACGGCCCGCCGATGACGCAGCGGATGGTGGCGGCGATGCTCGGCAGCCTCACGCTCCTCCCGCTGTTCTACGGGCTGGCGGCGCTCAGCCGCATCGTGGCCGGCGCCTTCGGCGGGCGGGGCAGCTACTTCGCCGCGCGGATCGTGCTTTTCTGGGCCTTCCTCGCGGCGACGCCGCTGATGCTGCTGGGCGGGCTGCTCGCCGGGCTGGCGGGGCCGGGGCCGGGGCTTCTTGCGGTCAACCTCCTGACCTTCGCCGTCTTCGTCTGGTTCTGGCTTTCCGGGCTTGCGGTGGCCGAGCGGGAGGGCGTGGCGTGACCGGTCTGCCCGCC
Organism: Albidovulum sp.; assembly: GCA_030837825.1. Classification (GTDB taxonomy): domain Bacteria; phylum Pseudomonadota; class Alphaproteobacteria; order Rhodobacterales; family Rhodobacteraceae; genus Albidovulum. The sequence goes on along the minus strand of JAUQYB010000053.1, from coordinate 27,529 downwards.
CTCGTCACCGACCTCGGCCGCGAAACGCTGCGCGCGCCCCGCGCCGGCGTGCGCAGGCTTCTGGAGATGGACCTGCCGATGGAGGCGCGCTGGCTCGGGCTTCTGCTCGTCACCGTGCTTTCGGTCTTCGTCACCGGCCTGTCGCTTCTGCTGCTGCCGCCGGGAAGCGAGCCCGGCATTCTCGCGCTTCTGGCCGACCCCTTCGTCGGCGTGCCGTCGCAGGCGCTGTCGCTCGTCGTCGGGGCTGCCGCCATCGCCGGGATCGGGCGCTTCTTCGGTGGCCGGGGCGGTTTTGCCGACGCGCTGCTCGTCATCATCTGGGTGGAGTTCCTGATGACGCTCGCCCAGATGGCCGAGCTTGCGGTGATGCTGGCCGTCCCGCCGGTGGGCGCGCTTCTGGCCCTCGCCGTCCTCGCCTGGTTCCTCTGGGTGATCGTCAACGCGATTGCCGAGTTGCACGGGTTCCGCAACCTCGTGCTGGTGTTCCTCGGCCTTGCCGGCGGCTTCGTCGTGGTCGTCGTCGCGCTGGCCCTGCTGCTGTCGGGGCTGGGAATCCTGACCGTCACCTGAAAGGTCCGCCATGTATGACGTGATGAAGATCCGCGCCGACTTCCCGATCCTGTCGCGGGAGGTCAACGGCAGGCCGCTGGTCTATCTCGACAACGGCGCCTCGGCGCAGAAACCGCGGGTGGTGATCGACGCGATGACCCGCGCCTACGAGCAGGAATATGCCAACGTCCACAGGGGGTTGCACTACCTCTCCAACCTCGCGACCGAGAAATACGAGGGCGTCCGCGGCACCATCGCCCGGTTCCTCGGGGTGGCCGATGCCGAGGAGATCGTGTTCACCACCGGCTCGACCGAGGGGATCAACCTCGTCTCCTACGCCTGGGCGGCGCCGCAGATGCAGGCCGGCGACGAGATCGTGCTCTCGGTGCTGGAGCATCACGCCAACATCGTGCCCTGGCACTTCCTGCGCGAACGCCAGGGCGTGGTGCTGAAATGGGTGGAGCCGGAGTCGGACGGCTCGCTCGACCCGCAGAAGGTGATCGACGCGATCGGGCCGCGGACCCGGCTTGTCGCCGTCACCCAGATGTCAAACGTCACCGGCACGCTGGTCGATGTGGCCGCGATCTGCCGCGGCGCGCGCGAAAGGGGTGTGCCGGTGCTGGTCGACGGCAGCCAGGGCGCGGTGCACCGGCCGGTGTCGATCCCCGAGATCGGCTGCGACTTCTACGTGATCACCGGCCACAAGCTCTACGGGCCGAGCGGATCGGGCGCGATCTGGATCGCCGGGGAGCGCATGGCCGAGATGCGCCCCTTCCTCGGCGGCGGCGACATGATCCGCGAGGTAACGCGCGAGACGGTCAGCTACAACGACCCGCCGATGAAGTTCGAGGCCGGCACGCCCGGCATCGTCCAGCAGATCGGCTTCGGCGTGGCGCTGGAATACCTGATGGCGCTGGGGATGGAGAACGTCGCTGCGCACGAGGCGGCGCTTCGAGATCATGCCGAGGCGCGCTTCAAGGGGTTGAACTGGCTCAATGTCCAGGGCCATGCGCCGGGCAAGGGGGCGATCTTTTCCTTCACGCTGGAAGGCCCGGCACATGCCCACGACATTTCGACCGTGCTCGACAAGAAGGGGATCGCGGTGCGCGCCGGCACCCATTGCGCGATGCCGCTGCTCGACCACTTCGGCGTCACCGCGACCTGCCGCGCCTCGTTCGGGCTTTACAACACCACCGAGGAGGTCGACCGGCTGGTCGAGGGGCTGGAACTCTGCCACGAGCTTTTCGCCTGAGCGGGGGGCGGGGCAGAGGCCCGAAACCCCGTTGCGGCCGCCGCCCCGTGCCGCTATAGAGAGCGGGAACGCTGCACCCGTAGCTCAGCTGGATAGAGTGCTGCCCTCCGAAGGCAGAGGTCACAGGTTCGAATCCTGTCGGGTGCGCCATAGCCCTGCCTTTCCGGATGTCAGTCGCGATCGGCTGGCGGCTGGCGCGACATCAGGTAGAAGAGGCTGCTGCTGGCGACCACGGCGGCGCCGGTCAGGGTCCAGGCCCCCGGCACGGTGTCCCAGACGATCCAGGTGACGCCGGTGGACCACAGCAATCCGATATAGCCGAAGGGCGCGAGGGTCGAGGCGGGGGCGGAGCGGTAGGCGAGCGAGCCGAGGCCGATGCCGAGGCTCGAGAAGAAGGCCGCCGCGGCGAACAGGATCAGGTCGCCGGGGTCGAGTGCCGTCCAGTTCCCGGCCGTGAACGGGGCGACATAGAGGGCGGAGAAGGCCGCGCCGTAGAGGCTGACCGTCCAGAGGTTGTCCTCGCCCGGCAGCCAGCGCGAGGTGAGCGAGATCGCGGCGTAGAGGAACGCGCAGGCGAGGATCAGGAGCGACGCCGGCTGGAAGGCTGACGCGCCGGGCTGGATCGCGATGACGACGCCGCCGAAGCTGACCAGCACCGCCGCCCAGGTCCTCCAGCCCGGGCGCTCGTGGAAGACCAGGACCGAGGCGAGCGTGACGATGAAGGGCGAGGCGAAGACGATCACCGTCGCCTCGGCGATGCTGAGATATTTCAGGGCCTCGATATACATGTAGGCGGCCAGAAGCCCGAGCGCGCCGCGCAGCGCATAGAGCCAGAGCGCAGGCGACCACCGCACCCGTGTCCGCCCGAGCGTGACCGCCATTGCGACGAGCAGCGGCATCGCCAGCACGCCCCGGACGAAGATGATCACCGTCACTTCATAGCGTTCGATCAGGAACTTGGTGACCGTGTCGTTCAGCGTGAAGCAGAGCGAGCTGAGGCAGACCATCACGATGGCGACGGCCGTCCGGGAGGGTTTGCGCATCGGCTTGCGCCCGTCACCGGGCGCGGTCGCCGGCAGCGGAGGCGTCGCCGGATCAGTCACCGCGCGACCGCGCGCGGCAGGGCGGCGGCGAGGGCGGCGGCGAGGGCGGCGGCGAGGGCGGCAGGGTGCGAGCCGGGCCGGCGCCGGCGCGCGATCGGGCGAGCGAGACGACAGATTCCGTGCCGGAGCCGGACCTTCCGGCGCCGGGTCGATCGGACGGATTTCATCCGGATTTCTCCCTTGACGAGTCCGGACCCTAGCGGCGAATTGGACGGGCGTCCAGCATCCGGAATCGACGGAATAAAAAAAAGTTGGACGGCCAGCCAATTTTTGATTTGTGACGCCGGAGACTTGCGCTACCACTGTCCTCACCGGCGATTCTGGGGGATTGGAATGCGGACTCGGGTGACGGAACTGCTTGGTGTCCGCTATCCGATCATCCAGGGCGGGATGCAGTGGGTCGGGCGCGCCGAACTGGCCTCGGCGGTGTCGAACGCCGGCGGGCTGGGCATCCTGACCGCGCTGACCCAGCCCGACCCGGCGGCGCTGAAGGCCGAGATCGCCCGCTGCCGGACGATGACCGACCAGCCCTTCGGCGTGAACCTGACCATCCTGCCGGCGGCCAGCCCGCCACCCTATGCGGACTATCTGGATGCCGCCCTCGACGCCGGCGTCAGGGTGATCGAGACGGCGGGGCGCAGCCCGAAGGAATTCATCGCCCGGGCCAAGGCGGCGGGCGCGGTGATCGTGCACAAATGCACCGCCGTCCGCCACGCGCTTTCGGCCGAACGCGCCGGGGTGGACGCGATTTCCATCGACGGGTTCGAGGCCGCCGGCCACCCGGGCGAGGACGACGTGGGCGGGCTGGTGCTGTTCGCCGCGGCGGCGAAGGCGGTGACGATCCCGCTGATCGCCTCGGGCGGCATCGGCTGCGGCCGGGGGATGGCGGCGGCGATGATGCTGGGGGCGGAAGGCGTGAACATGGGCACCCGCTTCTGCGCCACGCGCGAGGCGCCGATCCACGACAGCATCAAGCGCGCCCTGATCGCGGCCACCGAACGCGACACCAACCTGATCTTCCGCACCCTGCGCAACACCGGCCGGGTGCTGAAGAACGCGGTGTCGGACGAGGTGGTGGCGACCGAGAACCGGCCGGGCGGCGCCACCTTCGAGGACATCCGGCCGCTGGTCGCCGGCGCGCGCGGCCGCGCCGCGCTGGAAAGCGGCGAGGTCGATGCGGGGCTGGTCTGGGCCAGCCAGGCGATCGGCCTTCTGGATGACATCCCGACCTGCGCCGAACTGCTGGAGCGGATGGTGGCCGAGTGTCGCGCGGCGATCAGGGGCGGGCTGATGGCATTCGACGCCTGAGCGCGCAAGGACAAGCGCAGGCCGGCGCCGGAAAGGTGCCGGTCCTGAAAAGGGCGGACCCGGGCAAAGCCGGAGTGGGTGCGCCCGGAAACGGATCCGGCGAAGACCAAGGCAAACGCGGTTTGCCAAACATGGGAGGAGTGAAATGAAGTTGCGAGCGATCCTGTCGATGACGGTCTGCGCCCTGGCCCTGCCGGCCGCCGCCGAGGAAACCGTCAGCTATGCATCCTATGGCGGCGCCTATCAGGAAGGGGTGCGCAAGGCGATCCTCGACCATCTGCCGGCCGATCAGGGCATGACGGTGGTGGACTATGTCCTTTCGGGCGGCATCGCCGACGTGCGCACCAAGGTCAAGGCCAACGCTAACGATCTCGACGTGGTCGAGCTTTACGGCGGCTACTGCGACACCGCGGCGAAGGAGGGCCTGCTGGAGCCGCTGGACTATTCCAAGATTCCGAACGCATCCGGCATTCCGGAAAACCTGCGCAACGAATACTGGATCGGCTTCACCGCCTATTCGACGGTGCTCGCCTACAACACCAATGTCTATGGCGACAACCCGCCGCAGAACTGGGCGGATTTCTTCGATGTCGAGAAATTCCCCGGCACCCGCGCGATCGGCGGCGGCTATCCGTCGACGAACATGGAAATCGCCCTGATGGCCGACGGCGTGGCCAAGGATCAGGTCTATCCGATCGACATGGACCGGGCGATGAAGAAGTGGGCGGACTTCAAGCCCAACATCACCGTGGGCTGGTCTTCGGGTGCGCAGGCAACCCAGCTCGCCACCGCCGAAGAGGTCGACATGCTGACGATCTGGGCCGCGCGGATCGAGGCCGCGATCAAGGAAGGCGCGCCCTATGCCTATACGCTGAACGATGCGGTGCTTGACGTGGAATGCCTGGTGGTGCCGAAGGGCTCGCCCAACCCCGAAGGTGCGATGCGGCTGGTGAACAACCTGCTCGATCCCAAATACCAGGCCAACCTGCCCGACTTCATCCCCTATGGCCCGATGAACCAGGATGCGTTCAAGCTTGGCCTGATCCCGCCGGAAAAAGCGGCCAAGGTGGTGACCAGCACCGACAACATCGCCAAGCAGCTGATCACCGACATGGGCTACTGGGCCGAGCATGTCACCGAGGCGCAGACAAAGTGGGATGCGGTGATGCTGCAGCAATAGGCCCGCAGCCGATGACGCGATGTCCGGCCCCACCCGGGGGCCGGGCACCCCCGATGACGCGCTCCGGCCCCGGCCGGAGGCCGCCTTTCCCGGCCGCCCGGCCCGGGCCCGGGAAACGAGTTCGTGGAACCGCAACAACGGGATCGCCCGATGACAGAACGCAAGACTTCGGCGCTGCCGGTTCAGGTCCAGATGCTTTCGAAGCATTTCGGGGCGGTGCGTGCCGTCGACGAGGTGAGCTTCGACATCAGGCCGGGCGAGCTCTTGACGCTGCTCGGGCCTTCGGGATCGGGCAAGACGACGCTTCTGATGATGATCGCGGGCTTCAGCCGGCCGACGCGCGGGTCGATCCGCATCGCCGACCAGGAGATCGTCCATCTGCCGCCCCACCGGCGCAACATCGGCATGGTGTTCCAGAACTACGCGCTTTTCCCCCACATGAGCGTGGGCGAGAACGTGGCCTATCCGCTGCGCCTGCGGAAGTTCGGCCGCTCCGAGGTGGAGGAGCGCACCCGCAGGGCGCTCGACATGGTGCAGCTCGCGGGCTACGACACGCGCCGGATCAATGAGCTTTCCGGCGGCCAGCGCCAGCGCATCGCGCTCGCCCGTGCGATCGTCTTCGAGCCGCGGGTCCTGCTCATGGACGAACCCCTGTCGGCGCTTGACAAGCATCTGCGCGAGGCCATGCAACTCGAGATCCGCCAGTTGCACGACCGGCTGGGGATGACGACGATTTCGGTGACCCATGACCAGCGCGAGGCGCTGACCATGTCCGACCGGATCGCGGTGTTCTCGAACGGCCGCCTGGCCCAGATCGGGACGCCGACCGATCTCTACGAAAAGCCCGAAAGCCGGTTCATCGCCGAGTTCATCGGCGAATCCACCTTCCTGCCGCTGCAACCCACCCCGCGCGGCCTTGCCTATGGCGATCAGCCCGTCCGGCTTGCCGACGAAATGCCGGCACCCGGCGGCGACAGTCTGCTGATGCTGCGGCCCGAGCGCCTGCGCCTCGTGGCGCCGGGCAGCGCGGCCGGGTCAGGCGAGGAGGCGAACCTCTTCCAGGGCCAGGTGCAGACCGTCGTGTTCCAGGGCGAGAGCCTGCTCTTCGAGGTGGTTCTCGACGGCGGGCACAAGGTGTCGGTGCGCATGGCGAACCGTTCGGAAAACCTGCGCCAGCTTCCCCGCGCCGGGGACCGCGTGGCGCTGAGGCTCGAACGCGCCGATGCCCGCATCGTGCGTGCGGAGGGCTGAGCATGGCGAGCATGGCCGAAGCCGCCCCCCTCGATGCCGCCACCGGGCTCGGCGCGACCGCGCTTGAAGCGAACCGCCGGGCGCTTGAACGCGACGAGCGCGCCGAAACCCGGATGCGGCTGCGCCTGACGCTGCCGGCGCTGGTCGTGGTCTTCGTCCTGATGGTCTGCCCGATCCTGTGGCTCCTGTCGCTGTCGCTCGTGGGCAAGGACGGCGCGCTCGGGCTGGAGAACTACACGCTCTTCTTCGCCGAACCGGTCTATGTCGAGATGTTCATCAGCACCTTCAGGATCGCCTTCCTGGTGACGGTCATCTGCGTGCTCCTGGGCTATCCCGTGGCCTATCTGCTGGCGATCCTGCCGCCGAAGTGGTCGGGCATCCTGATGCTGGCCGTTCTGGTCCCGTTCTGGACCTCGGGGCTGGTGCGGACGTTTTCCTGGCTGATCATCCTCCAGCGCAACGGCATCGTGAACAAGTCGCTGGTCTGGCTGGGGGTCATCGACAAGCCGGTGGCGCTTGTCCACAACATGACCGGGACGGTGATCGGCATGGTGCATATCATGGTGCCGTTCCTGATCCTGCCGCTCTATGCCTCGATGAAGGCGATCGACGGCAACCTGATGCGGGCGGGCGCCAATCTCGGCTCCTCGCCGACGCATGCGTTCTTCCGCATCTTCCTGCCGCTGTCGCTGCCCGGCCTCGTCGCCGGCATGATCATGGTCTTCGTGATGTGCCTGGGCTTCTACATCACGCCGGCGATCCTCGGCGGCGGCAAGATCAAGATGATCGCGCAGCGGATCCAGGAATCGATCGCGCTTTATCCGACCTGGGGGCCCGCTTCGGCGCTGGCGGTGCTGCTTTTGCTGATGACGGCCGCCTGCCTCTTCGTCAGCGTCAGGCTGGTGCGCTGGCTGGCATCGGGCAGATAGGGGGCACGCATGGAAGAATCCTATGTCTCCCACCGCAACCGGCTCTGGCTCTACCTCCTCGTCGGGCTGGTGATCTTCTATCTTGTCGTGCCGATGCTGATCGTCATCCCGGTCTCGTTCAGCTCCACCACCGCGATGACCTTCCCGCCGCGGGGCTGGTCGCTGCGCTGGTACGAGGCGTTCTTCGGCGAGGCGAAGTGGATCGGGTCGGTCTGGGTGTCGCTGCGCGTCGCCTTCTGCACCATGATCGTGACCACGCTTGCCGGCGTCGCGGCCGCCTATGGCCTGCATCAGTCCGGCTTCCGCCTGTCGGAGACGATCCGGGCGACGCTGATCTCGCCGCTGGCGGTCCCCTCGATCCTGATCGCCGTCGGCATGTTCTTCGTCTATGCCAGGATCGGCGGGCTGCTGAACACGACGCTCGGGCTTGTCCTCGGCCATTCGGTGGTGGCGATGCCTTTCGTCATCCTGACGATGAGTGCGGGGTTCAGTTCCTTCGACATGAGCCAGGAGATGGTCGCGCGCAGCCTTGGCGCCAACCGCTTCAAGGCGTTCATGACCGTGACCCTGCCGCAGGTGAAGTTCTCGGTGGCGACCGCGATGCTTCTGTCCTTCCTTGTCTCGTTCGACGAGCTGATCATCTCGCTGATGATCGCCTCGGGGCCGATGTCCACCCTGTCGCGCGTCACCTTCGCCACCCTGCGCGACGATGTGGACCCGACGCTGGCGGCGGTGTCGACGCTGATGCTGGTCGTGACCTCGGTGCCGCCGCTCTTGCTGCACCTCTACGCCAGCCGCGCCAGGAAAAGGAGCGGGCGCGATGACGGCTGAGCTGGACCGCGACCTTGCCGGTTTCGTCGAACTGCACCGCGAGGGCGCCGTGCTGGAAATCCGCATGGTCAAGCCGAAGGTCAACGCCATCTGCCGCCGCTTCAGCCGCGCGATGGAACGCGCCGCGCTCTACCTCCAGCACGATCCCGACCTGCGGGTCGGCATCCTGACAAGCGGCAGCGACCGGGCGTTTTCGGCCGGGCTCGACTTCAACGAGGCGACCGCGGGTGCGGAGGATCGCGGCCCGGGCGCCGAGGCGGGCGGCTTCGGCGGGATCACCACGCTCTGGGCGCTGAAAAAGCCGCTGATCGCGGCGATCAACGCGCCGGCGGTCGGCGGCGGGCTGGAACTGGCGCTGGCCTGCGACATCCTGGTGATGGCCGAAGACACCTTTCTGCAACTGCCGGAACTGGAACGCGGGCTTCTGCCCGACGGCGGCGGGTTGCAGCGGCTGCCGCGCCGCATCCCCTGGCACGTCGCCACCGCGATGATCTGGACCGGCGCGCCGATGACAGCCGCCGAGGCGCTGCGCTGGGGGCTGGTCCATCGCACCGCCCCGCGCGCGGGCCTGATGGACCTGGCGCGCGCGACGGCGGCGCAGGTGGCCCGCGGCGCGCCGCTGGCGCTTCAGGCGCTGAAAGAGGCGCTGCGGGTCGTCGACGGGTTGCCGGACCGCGAGGCGATGACGCTTCGGGCCGAGACCGAGGGCGATCTGGAACAGTACCGCCGGATGCTGGCATCCGACGACATGATCGAGGGCCAGCGCGCCTTTCTGGAAAAACGCGCGCCGCGCTGGACCGGGCGCTAGCCGACAGGCCCGCCGCGCGGCGGGGAGGATACGGGAGGGACTGCAATGTTCAAATACCTTGAGACCGAACGCCACGACGCCGTCGGCGTCATCGCGCTGAACCGCCCCGAGGCGCGCAATGCGCTGGGCATGGGCATCACCATCGAACTGCGCCGCGCGCTGCGCGAGGCGGCGGCCGACGCCACCATGCGGGCGCTGATCCTGACCGGGCGGGGCGGCGCCTTTTCCGCCGGCGCCGATGTCAAGGAATGGGCCGGCAAGGGGCAGGGCGACAACCCCTGGCCCGACATGAACTGGATGGAGGAATCGCTGAAGCTGGTCCAGCAGGTCCATGACATGCCCAAGCCGGTGGTGGCGATGATCGACGGCGCGGCGGTGGGCGCGGGGCTTGACATGGCGCTGGCCTGCGATTTCCGCTACGCCTCGGACAAGGCCAAGTTCATCTGTTCCTACACCAATGTCGGCTACAGCCCCGATTGCGGCGGCACCTGGCTGATGCCGCGGGTGATGGGGCTCGAGGCCGCCAAGCGCTTTGCCTTCACCGGCGATCTGTGGCTGGCCGACGAGGCGCTGGCGAACCGGCTGGTCAGCCATGTCAGCCCGCGCGAACGGCTCTGGGACCATACGCTCGCCTTCGCGCAGAGGCTTGCCTCGGGCCCGACGGTTGCCATCGCCCAGGCCAAGCGGCTGCTGAACAGTGCCCATGCCCGCAGCCTGCCCGACCAGCAGATCGAGGAACTGGCGGCCGGCAAGGTCTGCGCCGCCACCAGGGATCACGCCGAAGGTCTGGCCGCCGCGAACGAACGCCGCGCCCCCCGTTTCGTCGGCGCGTGAAGGAGAGAATGATGGATTTCGCCCTGAGCTTCGAACAGCAGGCGCTTGTCGACTCGCTGGAAGAATTCTGCAAGCGCGAGCTTTACCCGCATGAGGCGGTGGTCGAGGAACTGCGCCATGTCCCCGACGAGATCCGCGAGGAAATCCGCCGCAAGTCGGCCGAGGCCGGCTTCACCAACATGTATGTCCCCGAGGAATGGGGCGGCGCCGGGCTGGACAAGCAGACCAAGATGCAGGCGGAACGGGTGATGGGCAAGCCGCACTCTCCCCTGGGCATGTGCATGCACCGCGGCGTCACCGGCATCCTCTTCAAGTGCCAGGGCGACCAGATCGAGGAATACCTCAAGCCCTGCATCCGCGGCGAACGCAAGGATGCCTTCGCGCTGACCGAACCCGGCGCCGGCTCGGACGCCCGGGCGATCACCACCAGGGCGGTCCGGGATGGCAAGGACTGGGTGATCAACGGCGTCAAGCAGTTCATCTCGGCCGCCGACATTGCCGACTTCATCGTCCTGATTGCCGTCACCGGCACCGACCAGACCGACCGCGGGCCAAGGAAGCGCTTCACCGCCTTCCTTCTGGACAAGGACACGCCCGGCGTGCGGGTGGAACCGATGAAGTCGATCGTCACCCGCGGCTACAACCCGAACATGATCTATCTCGACAATGTCCGGCTTCCCGACGCCAAGATCCTCGGCGAAGAGGGCAGGGGCTTCGATACCGCCAACGAATGGCTTTATGACGGCCGGGTGGCGCTTGGGGCGCATTGCGTCGGCCGGGCCGAACGCATCTTCGACATGACCAAGGAATGGGCCGGCACCCGCAAGGCTTTCGGCAGGACCATCGGCGAATTCCAGGGCGTCGGCTTCAAGATCGCCAACATGGCGGTCGACATCAAGCTGGGCGACCTGATGGTCAAGGAAGCCGCCTGGAAGATGGACAACGACCTGATGAACCGGACCGAAGCCTCGATGGTCAACTACTACTGTTCGGAAATGGTGTTCCGCGTCGCCGACGAGGCGGTGCAGATCTTCGGCGGCATGGGGCTGATGGAGGATTTCCCGATCCAGCGGTTCTGGCGCGACGCAAGGATCGAACGGATCTGGGAAGGCACCTCGGAAATCCATCAGGATGTGATCGCCCGCGACCTGCTGCGCCCCTACCGGCAGTAGGCGGGGACCGGACGGTGGCGGTGGCGAAAGGAACGGCATGAAGCGCGCGACGAAAATGCGGGAAACCAGCGAGGCGAGGCGGGCGGAGCTGATCGTCGCGACGCTCAAGTCGTTGCGCAAGCACGGCTACATCAATTCCACCATCAACACGATCAGCGACGAAAGCGGCCTGTCGCGCGGGCTGATCAGCCATTACTTCGCCAACAAGGACGATCTGCTGATCGTCGCGCACAAGTATTACCTCCAGAACGTCGACGATTTCTTCCGCCATGTCGTCTGGTCGACCCGCAGCGGCGGCCATTTCGGCAAGCTTCTCCATTCGGCCAGCGTGCCCTTCCTGCGCGATACCGGGTTCGAACGGATGATGGTCCATTACTTCAGCGCCGCCTTCATGCTGCCCGAGGTCTTGCGGATGCACCGCGACCTCTGGGGCCGCTACCGCACCAATATCCAGCACCGCATTTCCGCCGCCGCGCGCGAACGCGGGCTGGTGATGGACACCCGGCTGGCGGCGATCACGCTCACCCAGCTTATCGACGGGCTCTGGCTCGGCTGGGTGATGGAGGAAAGCTACAGCCAGGAAGACTGCCGCGTGATCCTGCGCAAGTGGCTGTGCGAACAGTTCGGCGAGGATCCGGCGAAATACCCGCTGACCCCCGACATCGACCTGAGCCATTTCGACACCACCGCGCCCTTGCCGCAGATCGAGCACTAGGCCGGGCCGGCGACCCCGGCGGCCACCCTTCCAGAGGAACCCCCAAGGCCATGACGACCACCTGCCCGGACCCGTCCCGCCCCCGCCTGCGCCCGGCGCTGCGCCGCAACCTCGGGCGGCTGCTTGCCCCCCGCCGCATGGCCTTCATCGGCGGCGGGCAGGCGGAACGGACGCTCGCCACCCTGCGGATGCAGCCCTTCGCCGGCGCGGTCGATGTCGTCCATCCCCGCCGGGACGAGATGGAGGGCTACGCCTGCGTGCGCCGGATCGCCGACCTGCCGGAGCCGCCCGACGCGGTGTTCCTTGCCGTCAATGCCGAGGCAACCATCGCAGCACTTGACGAACTGCGCGAGATGGGGGCGGGCGGTGCGGTCTGCTACGCCTCGGGCTTTTCGGAAATCGGCGCGGCCGGGGCCGAACGCAACCGCGCCTTCATCGCCGCCTCGGGCGACATGGCGGTGGTCGGGCCGAACTGCTACGGGCTGGTCAACTATGTCAACCACGGCAGCATCTGGCCGGCGCCCTATCCGTCGCTGCCCGGCACCCGTGGCGCGGCGGTGATCTCGCAAAGCGGCAATGTCACCAGCCATTTCGTGTCAAACGACCGCTCGGTGCCGTTTTCCTACCTGGTCAGCGCCGGCAATCAGGCGGTGCTCGGGTTCGAGGATTACATCGACTTCCTGGTCGATGACCCGAACGTCACCTGCATCGGCCTGTTCATGGAAGGCATCCGCGACGTGCCGGCCTTTTCCCATGCCTGCCTGCGCGCCCGGCTGAAGCGCGTGCCGGTGATCGCCTGCCGGTCGGGCCGGTCCGACCTCGGCGCGGCGATGGCGGCCAGCCACACCAGTTCGCTTGCCGGGCAGAACGACTATTACGACGCGCTGTTCGACCGGCTCGGGGTGATCGGCACCGATACCGTGCCGCAGTTTCTGGAAATGATGAAGCTCGCCTCGCTGGCCGCGCCGGTTGCGGGGCCGCGGATGGCGGTCTTTTCCAGTTCGGGCGGCGACAACGGGCTGGCGGCGGACTACTGTTCGTTCGCCGGGCTTGACCTGCCGCAGCCGGACGCCGCGGCGGTGGCGGTGATCAAGCCGATGCTGCCCTCCTATGGCCATGTCTCGAACCCGCTCGACTTCACCGCCGGCTACTGGGGCAACGAAAAGCTGCTGACCCCGATGTTCACGGCGATGCTGTCGGATCAGGTCGACGCCGGGATGCTGGTGATCGAATACCCGCTCGCAGGCTCGCCCTACCGGGACACCACGGCGCAAGAGGCGATGGACCGCGCGCTTGCGGCGGCCGGCAAGGCCAGCGGCAAGCCGGTGTTCCATGCCTCGGTCAACACCGCCGGCATCACGCCCGAAGCCGCCCGGGCGATGATCGCCGCCGGCATCGTGCCGCTTCAGGGCCTGCATGACGCGGCCGGGGTGATCGCCCGCTGGGCGCGCTATTGCGCCGCCGGCCCGGCGGCGAATGCCGCACCGCCCCATGCCGTCACGCCGCTTGCCGGCCCGCCGCGCAGCGTCAACGAGGCCGAGGCGAAGCGCCGGCTGGCCGCCCACGGGCTGGCCATCCCCGAAGGCCGGGTGCTGACGCTCGGGGGCCTTCGCGCCCTGCCCGAAACCCTTGCCGGGCCGATGGCGCTGAAGGCGCTGCACGACGATCTGACCCACAAGACCGAGGTCGGCGGCGTGGCGCTGGGCCTGGCGACACGCGCCGAGGCGGTGGCGGCGGCCGAACGGATGGTGGCAAGCGTGGCGCGGCACCGGCCGGGGCTGGTGCTCGACACCTTCCTGCTGGAGCCGATGCAGCCGCCGCCGCTGGCCGAGCTGATCGTCGGCGTCAAGCGCGATCCGCTGTTCGGGATGGTGCTGGTGATCGGCGCCGGCGGCATCTTCGTCGACCTGATGAAGGACGCCGCGACGCTGCTTTTGCCGGTCACGCGCGAAGAGGTCGAGGCGGCGCTCAGGCGGCTCAGGGCCTTCGCGCTGCTCGACGGGTTCCGTGGCCGGGCGCGCGCGCCGCTCGACAGGATCGTGGATGCGGTGATGGCGGTCGCGGACTATGCCGCGGCGAACCGCGACCGGCTGGCAGAGCTGGATGTCAACCCGCTGATGGTGCACGAAGGCGGGGCGGTTGCGGTGGATGCGCTGATCGTCGAGGCTGCGGGGCCGGAAGGCCCGGGGCAGGGCGCCGGAGGCCCGGCGAAACCATGAGCGGGGATACCGGGGCAGAGGCGCTGGTGCGCACGCTGATCGCCGGCGGGGTCGATACCTGTTTCGCCAACCCCGGCACCAGCGAGATGCATTTCGTCGCCGCACTCGACCGCATCCCGGGCATCCGCTGCGTGCTGGGCTTGCAGGAAAATGCCGTGACCGGGATGGCCGACGGCTATTTCCGGGTGACCCGCCGGCCGGCCGCGACGCTTCTGCATTGCGGGCCGGGCCTTGCGAACGGCATCGCCAACCTGCACAACGCCCGGCGCGCCGGCAGCGGCATCCTCAACATCGTCGGCGACCATGCGCTGCCCCATGTCGCCCATGACAGCCCGCTGACCGCCGATGTCGACGCGCTGGCCGGCGCGGGGTCGGACTGGCACGCCTTCGGCCGCGATCCGGCGCGGATCGGCGCCGATGCGGCCCGCGGGCTTGCGGCGGCGGGATCGGGCTACGGGCGGGTGGCAAGCCTCGTCCTGCCCGCCGACGTGTCCTGGGGCCGGGGCGGCGTGGCCGCGCCGCCGCTGGCCCCGGCCGCGCCACTGCCGCCCGATCCGGGGGCGGTTGCCCGTGTGGCCCGGGCGTTGCGCTCGGGCCGGCGGGCGGTGATCCTGCTCGGCACCCCGGCGGTGGTGGAGGAACTGCACCCGCTGCTGGCCGGCCTCGCGCGTGCCACGGGGGCGGACCTGATCGGCAGCCCGATGATCGCCGCGATCCCGCGCGGGCGCGGGCGGCTGGCGCTGCCCACGGTCGCCTATCCGGTCGATGACGCGATCCGCCAGCTTGCACCCTTCGATGTGGTGATCCTGGTCAACTGCCCGCCGCCGGTCGGGTTCTTCCTCTATCCGGGCCGGCCAAGCCTGATGCACCGGCCCGATGCCGAGGTGATCACCCTGTCGCGCCCCGACCAGGACGCCGCCGCCGCGCTGCGGGCGCTGGCTGCCGACCTGGGCGCCGCCCCGGCGGCGGTCCCGGCCACGCCGGGCGGCATTCCGGCGGGGTCCGGCCTGATCACGCCGGAAAACGTCGCCGCCACCGTCGCGCGCCTGCTGCCCGAGGACGCGATCGTCGTGAACGAGGCGCTGACGCTCGGCGGCGGATTTGCCGCGGTCATGCCCCATGCCGCGCCGGTCGACTGGCTGACGGTGACCGGCGGCGCGATCGGCGGCGGCATCCCGCTGGCGACCGGCGCCGCGGTCGGCGCGCGGGCGATCGGCCGGCCCGACCGGCGGGTGGTGACGCTTCAGGCCGACGGCTCGGCCGCCTACACGCTCCAGGCGCTCTGGACCCAGGCGCGGGAAAACCTGCCGGTGACCACGCTGCTGTTCAACAACCGCGCCTATGCGATCCTGCTGGGCGAATATGCCAAGGTCGGCGCCCAACCCGGCCAGACCGCGCGCGACATGATGAGCCTTGACCGCCCCGCGCTGGACTGGCCGGCGCTGGCCAGGGGCTTCGGCGTGGCGGCCGAGGCTATCGCCACGGTCGAAGAGCTGCACGCCGCGCTGGCGCGGTCGCTGGCGCTGGACGGCCCGTCGCTGATCGACCTGCGCTTCGGCTGACCGGGGACGCGGACGGCCCCGTGCGATAGGGCTTGCATGGCGAAAGCCCCGGCTCGCATAGTTATGGAATGGATGACGTGACCAAGCCCATGCCGAATGCACCGCGCCTCAGGATACGGATCCTGTTCGAGGATGCGATGCTGGGGCCGGGCAAGGCGGACCTGCTGGAGGGCATCCGCGCGACCGGGTCGATCGCCGCCGCGGGCCGGGCGATGAGCATGAGCTACAAGCGCGCCTGGTCGCTGGTCGAGGAGATGAACGCGGCCTTCCGCGCGCCACTCGTCGAGTCGGTGCGGGGCGGGGCGAAGGGCGGCGGCGCGCGGCTGACCGGCACCGGCGAGGCGGTTCTCGCGCACTACCGCAAGCTCGAGGAAATCGCCGCCGAGGCGGGCGCGGCGCGGCTGGCGGCACTTCGGTCGATGCTGAGGGATATTCCCGGCAAGAAATAACGCTTGAACGCCCCCGGCCGCTCTGCGATATGTTTCCTGAAACATATCAACAAGAGGGTTCCGGCATGGTGATGCAGTCTTCCTTTCGAGCGCTGACGGCCGCGGCGGGCCTGGCAATCGCGCTTTCGGGGGCCGGCGCCACGCCGGTTGCCGCCGAAGAGGTCGTGGTCTTCGCCGCCGCATCGTTGAAGAACGCGCTCGATGCCGTCGCCGCCGACTATCAGGCCGCAACGGGGAACACCGTCACGATCAGCTATGCCGGATCGAACGCGCTCGCCAAGCAGATCATCGAAGGCGCCCCGGCCGACATCTTCGTCTCGGCCGCGGAAAACTGGATGGACGAGGTCGAGAAGGCCGGCCTGGTCGTCGACGGCACGCGCAAGGACCTGCTTGGCAACACGCTCGTCCTGATCGCCCACGGCAAGGACGCGGCACCGGTCGAGATCGGGCCGGGCTTCGACCTGAAGGGGCTTCTGGGCGACGAGAAGATCGCGATGGCGCTGGTCGATTCCGTGCCGGCGGGGCAATACGGCAAGGCTGCGCTGGAAAGCCTCGGCGTCTGGGCAGCGGTGGAGCCCTCGGTCGCACAGGCCGACAACGTGCGCGCCGCCCTCGCCCTCGTCTCGACCGGAGAGGCGCCCTATGGCATCGTCTATGCGACGGATGCGGTCGCCGATGACGACGTGACCGTCGTCGGCACCTTCCCGGCCGACAGCCATCCCGCCATCCTCTACCCCGGCGCTCTGCTGAAAGGCGCGGCCGACCCGGCCGACCGGGCCTTCTTCGAGACGTTGTCTTCCGACGCGGGCGATGCCAAGTTCGCCGCCGAGGGCTTCGCCGTTCTCGACTGAACGGGCCCCCGACGCGAGGCTGGATGACCGACTGGCTTACCCCGGAGGAGTGGCGCGCAGTGACGCTGAGCCTGCGCGTCGCGACGGTCGCCGTCGCGGCGAGCCTTCCCCCCGGCATCGCCATCGCCTACCTCCTCGCGCGGCGGGAGTTCTGGGGCAAGCAGGTGCTGAACGGGCTGGTGCACCTGCCGCTGATCCTGCCGCCGGTGGTGACGGGCTACCTGCTTCTCCTGACCTTCGGGCGGAAGGGCTATGCCGGCCAGTTCCTCGAGGACTGGTTCGGCATCGTCTTCGCCTTCCGCTGGACCGGCGCGGCGCTCGCCGCCGCGGTGATGGGATTCCCGCTGATGGTGCGGACGATCCGGCTGGCGATCGAGGCGGTGGACCCGAAGCTGGAGCAGGCGGCGGGAACGCTTGGCGCCTCGCGGCCCTGGGTCTTTTTCACCGTGACCCTGCCGCTGATCCTGCCCGGCGTCCTTGCCGGGGCGATCCTGTCCTTCGCCAAGGCGATGGGAGAGTTCGGTGCCACGATCACCTTCGTGTCGAACATCCCCGGCCAGACCCAGACCCTGCCGACGGCGATCTACAGCTTCCTGCAGGTGCCGGGCGGCGAGGCGCAGGCGGGCAGGCTGGTGCTTGTCGCGCTGGCGGTCGCGATGGCGGCGCTTCTTCTGTCGGAGTGGACGGGCCGGCGCGTGGCCCGGCGGATTTCCGGCGCATGACGCTTTCGGTCGCGATACGCCACCGCTTCCCGGGCTTCGCGCTCGATGCGGCGTTCGAGGCGCCGGCCGGCATCACCGTTCTCTTCGGCCGGTCGGGCTGCGGCAAGACCACGGTCGTCAATGCGGTCGCCGGGCTTTTCCGGCCCGACGAAGGGCGGATCACCGTCGATGGCCGGTGCCTTCTCGACACCGCGCGGGGCATCGCCGTGCCGCCGCACCGCCGCCGGCTCGGCTGCATCTTCCAGGAGGGGCGGCTGTTCCCGCATCTGACGGTGCGCCAGAACCTGCGCTACGGCGCCTGGTTCGCGCCGCGTGATGCAGGGCGCGAGGAGTTCGGCCGGGTGGTCGACCTTCTCGGCATCGGCCATCTGCTCGACCGCCGGCCTGGCGCGCTGTCGGGCGGCGAGAAGCAACGTGTCGCCATCGGCCGGGCGCTTCTGGCCCGGCCGGCGCTGATTCTCGCCGACGAACCGCTGGCCGCGCTCGACGATGCGCGCAAGGCCGAGATCCTTCCCTATTTCGAGCGGCTGCGCGACGAAATGGCGGTGCCGATCCTCTACGTCACCCACGCGGTTTCCGAAGTGGCGCGGCTGGCCACGACGGTGGTGGCGCTCGAGGTCGGCCGGGTCGTCGGGCAGGGGCCGGTGGCCGAGGTGCTGGGCGACCCTTCGGTGCTGCCGGCGGGCACGCGCGATGCCGGCGCGGTGCTGGTGGCGACGATCGCCGCCCATCATGCCGACGGCCTCACCGAACTCAGGGCCGGCGGCCAGCCGCTCCTACTGCCGCACCTGTCGCAGGCCGTCGGGACCACGCTCCGCGTGCGGATCGCGGCGCATGACGTGATCCTGTCGCGCACGCGGCCCGAGGGGCTGTCGGCGCTCAACATCCTGGCCGGGACGGTTCACGAGGTGCGCGCGGGCGGGGGGCCGGGCGCGATCGTCGCGCTCGATACCGCCGCGGGAAGGGTGCTGGCCCGGATCACCCGCCGCTCCGCCGCCGCCCTCGGCCTCGCGCCGGGCGTGACCGCCCATGCGGTGATCAAGTCGGTCTCGGTCGCGCCTGGCGACATCGGCACCGGCCGGCCGGGTGGGCTGGAACCCTGAAAGCCGAACGGCGCCGCGGAGGACCGGGCGCCGTTCTGGCGGAACCTTCAGGAAAAGCGGGGTCTCAGGCGCCCCAGGTGCGGATCGGGCCACAGTCCATGTGGACGAAGTTCGACCGCGAATACTTGCCGACGCCGCCTGCCTCGCAGGCCGCGGCGGCGCGATACATCTGGCTCACGCTGCGCGAGCGCAGCCTGAGGTCGGCCGCCTGGCCCCGCATGTGCAGCGAGTTCTTGGCCACCCCGCGCGAGGAGGACCGGAGCATCGCATTGGTCTGCGGCGTCCGGTAGCCCGACAGAAGCATGTAGGGTTCGCTCACGTCCAGAAGCCGGTGCGCGGCGGCGGCGATGTCGAGCGTGCGCGGGTCGATCTCCTTGGTCTTGTCGGAGCGCCAGTCGCGCATGAAGTAGGTGATCTCGTTCAGCGCCTCGGGGATGTATTCGCCCTCGATCCAGTAGATGGTGTTCATCGTCTCGCCGGTGCGGCCCGAATACATCCGGATGCGCCGGACATCGCCCGCCCCGCGCAGGAGCCCGAAGGCATTCGAGCAGGTGGGGGCGGCGGCGACGGCTGTTGCCGCAAAGACCGCAAGAAGCCCACGCCGAGTGAAACCCGAGTTCGTCAGATCTGTCATGGCTGAACGCCTGTCCCGTAGCTCTTTTTGCCGTGTTTCCAACGGCTTGAGATTATTGAGTTCCCCAAGTGCACCATTGTTATTGCACAAGTCGATTCCGCAGCCAACCGGACAATTGTGCGCAGTCCGGAAATTGCGGCGGGATCGGCAAGAATTTGCTGAACTGCCGGTTGTGTGGATTCCGCGCCGCGCAATTCGCATTGCAGTTGCCGAAATGCGACAGTCCGCCCGCCGCCGCGCAGCGGCTTCATGGACTTGGCGCCGGGAATGCCGGACATTGGCGGGAAGGATTTTGCGGATTCTCGAATGAGGCTTTCATGACGTCGTTGTCGCGCCGCACCGCCTGGGCGACCCTTGCCGCGTCGGCGGCGCTTTCGGCGCTGGTTTCGGCCACTCCGCTGGCGGCGCTGACGCCCGGCGATCTGGCCTTCCGTCAGGCGGTGGCCGAGCAATCCGCCGAAATCGATGCGGTGGCGGCCTTCTACCGCGAACGCGACTTCGCGCCCCTGTGGACCACGGCGGCGGACGCCGGCCGGCGGCAGGCGCTGTTCGCAGCACTCGACGGCGCTGCCGATCACGGGCTTCCGGCCGGCCGCTACGACGCGGCAGCACTCGGCGAGAAATTCCGCACCGTGCGGTCGGAGCGCGAGCGCGGCCAGCTCGAGGTCGCCGTGACGCGCGCGTTCCTGGCCTATGCGCAGGATGTCCGGACCGGTTTCATCAAGCCCGCGAGCATCGACGCAGGCCTCGTCCGCGAGGTGCCGGTGCGCGATCCGCTGGCGACGCTCCGGTCGTTCGCGGCGGCCGGCGATCCGGGCGCCTTCGTCCGCGCGCTGCCGCCGCAGGGGCCGGACTATGCCGCGCTGCGTCACGGGATGCTCGATCTGCGCCGGGTCATCGCCGCGGGCGGCTGGGGGCCGGCCGTCGGCAAGGGCGCGCTGGAGCCCGGCGAGTCCGGCCCCGCCGTCATCGCGCTTCGCGACCGGATGATCCGCATGGGCTATCTCGGGGGGTCGGTGGCGCCGGGCTATGACGGCGCATTGCAGAAGGCGGTGCAGCGGTTCCAGATCGACCACGGCCTGACGCCCGACGGCGTCGCCGGCGAGGGCACGATCGCCGAGATCAACGTCGCGCCGGACGCGCGCCTCGCCTCGGTGCTGGTGGCGATGGAGCGGCTGCGCTGGATGAACGGGCTGCCGCTCGGCAGGCGGCATATCTGGGTGAATCTGCCCGATTTCACCGCCAAGATCATCGACGACGGCAAGGTGACGTTCGAGACGGTCACCGTGGTCGGAATGAACCAGGCCGACCGCCGCAGCCCGGAATTTTCCGACCAGATGGAATTCATGGTCGTGAACCCGACGTGGAACGTGCCCAGGTCGATCACGGTCAAGGAATACCTGCCGATGCTGCAGAAGAACCCGCGCGCGGTCAGCCATCTGAAGATCGTCGACCGCCGCGGCCGCGTGGTGAACCGGGACGCGACCGACTTCACCCAGTTCACCGCGAAGAACTTTCCCTTTTCGATCTCGCAGCCGCCGTCGGACGACAACGCGCTCGGCCTGGTGAAGTTCATGGTCCCGAACAAGTGGAACATCTATCTTCACGACACGCCGTCGAAGTCGCTCTTCGGCAAGGAGGTGCGCGCCTACAGCCACGGCTGCATCCGTCTCGGCAAGCCGTTCGATTTCGCCTATGCGCTGCTTGCGCGGCAGACCGACGACCCGGAGGGGCTGTTTGAGCAGCATCTGAAGACCCGGGCCGAGAACACGATCAGGCTCGATCAGCCGGTGCCGGTGCATCTGGTCTACTTCACCGCCTGGCCCGACGCGCGCGGGCGGATCGAATACCGCCGCGACGTCTACGGGCGCGATGCGCGGATTTTCGAAGAGATGCAGGCCGCCGGGGTGGTTTTGGACGCGGTTCAGGGCTAAATCCGTCGCAGGGCTGCTGGGGTCCGGGGACGGAAGATGCACGGGAAGAAAAGCCATACGGTCGAGGAGATCGCGCGCGCGCTGGGGGCGGCCGCAGAGGGCGAGCTGTCGCTCAGGGTGACCGGCGTGGCGGAGCCGGCCGACGCAGGGCCGGACGACCTCGCCCTGGCGATGGATGCGAAATACGCCGGCGGGCTTTCCCGCGGGCAGGCGCGCGCCGCCGTGCTCTGGGCGGGCGCGGACTGGCGGGCGCTGGGGCTTCAGGCCGCGATCTTCGTCGGCCGGCCGCGGCTGGCGATGGTGGCGATCACGCGGGTCTTCGATGCCGGTGCCGGCATTGCCGGGGGGATTCATCCGACGGCCGTCATCGGCGCCGGCGCGACCCTGGGCGCGGGCGCGGCGATCGGTCCCTTCGCGGTGATCGGCGAGGGCGCGACGATCGGCGCCCGGGCGCGGATCGCGGCGCACGTCACCATCGGGCCCGGCAGCCGGCTGGGCGATGATGCGCTGATCCACCCGGGCGTCCGCATCGGCCAGAACGTCAGGATCGGCGACCGCTTCCTCTGCCAGCCCGGCACGGTGATCGGCGGCGACGGGTTTTCCTATGTCACGCCCGAGACCTCGGGTGCCGAGGAGGTGCGCCGGACGCTCGGCCAGCGCGAGGAGATCCGGGCGCAGAAATGGCTGGGCATCCGCTCGCTCGGCGGTGTCGTGATCGGCGACGATGTGGAGATCGGCGCCAACGCGACGGTGGACGCGGGCACGATCCGCGCCACCGCCATCGGCAACGGCACCAAGCTCGACAACCTCGTGCACCTCGGCCACAACGTGGTGGTGGGCGAGGATTGCCTGCTCTGCGGCCAGACCGGAATCGCAGGCTCGGTCCGGATCGGCAACCGCGTCGTTCTCGGCGGCCAGTGCGGGGCGGTGGACAACATCTTCATCGGGGACGATGTAATCGCGGGCGGGGGGACGAAGATCCTGTCGAACGTGCCGGCGGGCCGGGTGCTGCTGGGGTATCCGGCGCTGAAGATGGAAACCCATGTGCAGGCCTGGAAGAACATCCGCCGCCTGCCGCGGCTGTTCGAGCAGGTGGCGGCCCTTCGCGCGGCCATTGCCGGGCGGGCCGATCCGGGACCGAAGGAGGCGGGCGATGACGACGAGCGTTAGGGACAGGGTGATCGCGATCATCGCCGAACAGGCGGTGCTGGACGTGGCCGAGGTCCGGCCGGAGATGACGCTCCAGGACCTCGGGATCGACAGCCTCGGCCTGGTCGAGGCGATCTTCGCCATCGAGGAGACCTTCGACGTCACCGTGCCGTTCAACGCCAACGAGCCCGGCCGGAGCGAGTTCGACATGTCCTCGGTCGAGGCGATGATCCGCGCGGTCGAGGACCTGGTGGCGAAGGCCGCATGAGGCGCGTCGCCATCACCGGGGCGGGCACGATCAACGCCCTTGGCCATGACGTGCCCTCGACCCTGGAGGCGATGCGCGAGGGGCGCTGCGGCATCGGCCCGCTGGCCTTCCGCGATGTCGAAAGGCTTCAGGTCCGCATCGGCGCGCAGGTCCGGGGATGGGAGCCGGAAAGCTGCTTCAACCGTCAGGACATCGCGCTTTACGACCGCTTCACCCAGTTCAGCATGATCGCGGCGCGGCAGGCGGTGGACCAGTCCGGCCTCGACTTCCGCGGCAAGCTCGGCCTCGACTGCGGCGTCGTGTTCGGCACCGCCGGCGGCGGCGTCACCACCTGGGACGAGAACTACCGCACCGTCTACGAGGAAGGGAAGAACCGCGTCCATCCCTTCGTCGTGCCGAAGCTGATGAACAACGCCGCCGCCAGCCACGTCAGCATGGAATACGCGCTGAGGGGGCCGTCCTTCACCGTGGCCACCGCCTGCGCCTCGTCGAACCATGCGATGGGTCTCGCCTTCCAGATGGTGCGCTCGGGTGCGGCGCGGGCGGTGATCACCGGGGGCGCCGAGGCGATGCTGTGCTTCGGCGGCATCAAGGCCTGGGAGGGGTTGCGGGTCATGTCGAAGGACGCCTGCCGGCCGTTCCGCGCCAACCGCAACGGCATGGTCCAGGGTGAGGGTGCGGGGGTCTTCGTCTTCGAGGACTGGGACCATGCGCGGGCGCGGGGGGCCGAGATCCTGGCCGAGGTGGCCGGCTTCTCGATGACCTCGGACGCGGCCGACATCGTGATGCCGAGCCAGTCGGGAGCGGAGCGCGCGATCACCGGGGCGCTTCGCGATGCCGGGCTGAACCCCGGCGACGTCGGCTATGTCAACGCCCACGGCACCGGCACGGCCGCCAACGACAAGACCGAATGCGCCGCCGTGGCCCATGCCTTCGGGCCTCATGCCGACCGGCTGATGATCTCCTCCACCAAGTCGATGCACGGCCATGTGATCGGCGGCACCGGCGCGGTGGAGCTTCTGGCCTGCATCATGGCGCTGCGCGAGGGGGTCATCGCCCCGACCATCGGTTACGAGGAGCCGGACCCGGAATGCGCGCTCGACGTCGTGCCGAACGTCGCGCGGCAGGCCAGGGTGACGGCGGCGCTGTCGAACGCCTTCGCCTTCGGCGGGCTGAACGCGGTGCTGGCGCTGCGCGCGGCCTGAAAATGAAAAACGCCGCCCCTCAGGGGCGGCGCATCGGGCCCGCGGGCGGCAGGGCTCAGTTCTGCTTCGGCGCGTTCGCCTTGGCCACCGCATCAAGTCCGGCGGTGAAGCCCTTGAGCGAGATCTCGACGTCGACCGTCCGGTCGGGTGCCGCCACCGGCACCACCGACACGACCGCGACATTGCCCTTCTTGAAGCCGTCGATGTCTTCCTGGGTGAAGCCCACCCGCGCGACGCAGCCGACCTCGGCGCAGAAGGTGAACGGGTAGCGCTTGGTCTTGCCCTTGTCGACGGTGATGTTGAGCTGCTGCGTCAGCAACGTTTCCAGGGGCACGATGATCGTCGCGCCGGCGACGGCCTCGCCGCCCTCGGGCAGCGCCAGAAGGCTGATCTCGGCCACCGGCTTGGCGGTCTCCTTGTCTTTCAGGAGCTGGTAGAGCTGGCAGGGGTCCGATCCGTCCTCGGTGCGCACGCAGCGCAGTTCCCAGGCCTCGAAGGTCTCCGACACATAGGGTTCGCCGACGCCGTCGGCGGC
The DNA here is from genome assembly GCA_030837825.1 of Albidovulum sp. Classification (GTDB taxonomy): domain Bacteria; phylum Pseudomonadota; class Alphaproteobacteria; order Rhodobacterales; family Rhodobacteraceae; genus Albidovulum. Next base: position 2,966 of record JAUQYB010000053.1, on the reverse strand, counting down.
CGGGGCGGTCGCCCCGGGGGCAGCGGCGGGGGCAGCGGCGGGGGCTTCGGCAGGGGCCGGGGTTGCCGCTTCCGGCGCCGGGGTTCCCGCGTCGGGCGCGGTTTCCTGCGCGACGGCCGGGGCGGCGAGAAGGGCGAGGACGAGGGCCAGCGGTCTTGCAAGTGCGGTCATGTGTTCTTTCCGTTGATCCATGAGGATTTCGCGCTGGCTTTAACACGCGCCCCCGGCGGTGTCAGCGGCGAAAGCACGGGACCAGGGGGGGAGCGGTTTTCTGCCGAGGTGCCGGGCGGCGCGGGGACGCGCGCGGCGCAGGCATGAAAAAAAGGGCCCCCTGCGGGGCCCTTTCCCGATCTTTCGCTCCCTGTCGGACAGGCCGACTTAGTCATTGGCACGCACGCTATTTGCTTCGCTTCCTTGCGTCAACTGTAAAAATCGAACGCGCAGAAAGCTGATTCTGAACGAAAAAAGGTCTCGCCGCGGCGGCGCGGTCGGTTTGGCGCGACGGCGCCGTCGCCAGGGCACCGCGGCTGGCGGCGGCGATGCAATCGGCTCTGGCACCGCCCGGCCGAGGCTGTATTGTTGCCGGGCCATCTGGTGACGAGAGGGGGGCAAGGTGTTGACCGAAGGCGCAATTTTCGTGGGCGGCGGCGGCGAGGGCTACGGCGTGCCGCAAGAGCTTCTGCTCAGATACGGCAACCGCCACGGCCTCATCGCGGGCGCGACCGGAACCGGCAAGACGGTCACGCTGCAGACGCTGGCGGAAAGCTTTTCGGCCGCCGGCGTGCCGGTGTTCCTGGCCGACGTGAAGGGCGATCTCGCCGGTCTTGCCGTGGCCGGCTCGGCCGAGGCGAAGCTCCACGACGCCTTCGTGAAGCGCTGCGAGACGATCGGCTACGACCTGCAATACCGGTCGTTCCCGGTGGCGTTCTGGGATCTCTACGGCGAACAGGGCACGCCGGTGCGGACCACCGTCACCGAGATGGGCCCGCTGCTCCTGTCGCGGCTCATGGAGCTCAGCGAGCCGCAGGAGGGCGTGCTCAACATCGCTTTCCGGCTCGCCGACGAGGAGGGGCTGCCGCTTCTCGATCTCAAGGACCTGCAGGCGATGCTGGTCTGGATCGGCGAGAATGCCGACGCGATCGGCCTGCGCTACGGCAACGTCGCGCCGGCGACGGTGGGCGCGATCCAGCGCCAGCTCCTCGTGCTGGAAAACCAGGGCGGCACGCGGCTTTTCGGGGAACCGGCGCTCGACCTCGCCGACATGATGCGGCTGGCGCCGGACGGGCGGGGGCAGGTCAACATCCTCGCCGCCGACCGGCTGATGGGCTCGCCCCGGCTCTACGCGACCTTCCTGCTGTGGCTGCTGTCGGAGCTGTTCGAGGACCTGCCCGAGGTCGGCGACCCCGACAAGCCGAAGTTCGTCTTCTTTTTCGACGAGGCGCACCTTCTCTTTGACGACGCGCCGAAGGCGCTGGTCGACAAGGTGGAACAGGTGGCCCGGCTGATCCGCTCCAAGGGGGTCGGCGTCTGGTTCATCACCCAGAACCCCGCCGACGTGCCCGACGACATCCTCGGCCAGCTCGGCAACCGGGTCCAGCACGCGCTGCGCGCCTTCACCGCCAAGGACCAGCGCGACCTTGCCCGTGCCGCCGAGAACTACCGCGCCAACCCGCGCTTCGACACCGAGACCGCGATCAAGGAGGTGGGGACCGGCGAGGCGGTGACCTCGTTCCTCGAGGCGAAGGGCGTGCCGGGCATGGTCGAGCGCACGCTGGTCCGCCCGCCGGCAAGCCGGCTCGGCCCGGTCACGGCCGACGAGCGGCAGGCGGTGATCGCGGCCACCGGGCTGGGGTTCAAATACGACACCGTGGTCGACCGCGACTCGGCCTTCGAGCGGCTTCAGGCCAGATCGGCGGCGGCCGCGTCGGCGGCGGCCGAAGCTGCGGCGGAGGAAGAGAAGATGAAGGCGGAACTGCGCGAACTGAAGCAGGCGCGCCGCTATGACGGCGGGGACGCGGGACGTTCCACCGCGCGGCGCTCCGCCTCGCGCTCCGACAGCGTCGCCACCGCCTTCGGCAAGAGCCTCGCCCGTCAGCTCGGCACCCGGACCGGTCAGGCGCTGGTGCGGGGAATCCTCGGCTCGCTCTTCAAGTCGCGGTAGCGCCGCGCGCGCCCCCCCGGGGCCCTACCGGCACCGTTCCTGCCGCATCCTCGCCATCTTCCTGCCGCAGCCAGGCGCTAGTCAGGGCAGGGCGGGCGGCGGCAGGAGATGAGGCGCGAGGATGGCCGTGGCGGCGGTCGGCCTGTGGACGGCCGAAGAACAATTCATGCTGGAACTGGTCAACCGCGCCCGGCTCGATCCCGCGGCGGAGGCGGCGCGCCACGGCATCGCGCTGAACCAGGGGCTGGTGGCCGGAACGATCACCGCGGCGGCGAAATCGGCGCTGGCGCCCGACGCGCTGCTGCAGGACGCCGCCAGCGACCATTCGCTGTGGATGCTCGCCGCCGACAGCTTCACCCACACCGGACCGGGCGGCAGCGATCCGGGTGACCGCATGTCGGACGCGGGCTATGTCTTCGCCAACGGCTGGGGCTGGGGCGAAAACATCGCCTGGCGCGGCAGCACCGGCACGCTCCGCGCCGACTCCACGATCGGCCTGCAACATGGCGACCTGTTCCTCAGCCCCCACCACCGCGAGAACATCCTCGGCGAAGGGTTCCGCCAGCTCGGCATCGGGCAGGAGCTGGGCGGGTTCACCCTGGGCGGCGTCACCTATACCGCCTCGATGGTGACGCAGGATTTCGCGAAATCCGGGCCCGACGTGTTCCTGACCGGTGTGGCCTATTCCGACGCCGACCACGACGGGTTCTACTCGATCGGCGAGGGGCTGGCCGGGGTCGGCTTTGCGATCGGTGCCAACGCGACCGCGACGGCGGCGGCGGGGGGCTATGCGCTGAAGCTCGCG